>DASZRK010000046.1 GCA_035549195.1 bacterium | reverse complement strand
TTCATTCTGGTCAATCCCAACAACCCCACCGGAAATTACCTTTCTCAGGAGGACCAGGCGGTTCTTTCCGGGTTCCTGAACCACGGCGATCTGGCTTATATCAGCGACGAGGTTTTTTTTGATTTTTCCTATCCAGGAACCTCCCGGGAACCTTGGACTCCACTGGGATGTTTGTCATTCCGGCTGGGTGGGCTCTCCAAAAGCCTGGGTTTACCCCAGCTCAAGCTTTCCTGGATTGTTCTAGGGGGACCGCCTGAGCAGGTTCTCGAATGCCGGGAACGCCTGGAACTGATCGCGGACAGTTACTTGTCGGTCAATGGTCCTGTGCAGGGTGCCCTTCCCGAATTGCTCCAATGGGCCCCAGAATTTCGGGCCCAGGTTCTTGAACGGGTCATGGGGAATCGACGGATCCTCGAAAGGGCCATAGCGCGGTCGGGATTTCTCCGCCTTTGGCCAGCTCAAGGCGGCTGGTACGCCTTAGTGGAAATACGGCAAGGTTCGGACAGATGGGAGAACGACGCGCTCATCGCGATCGAATTATCCAGAAAAGAGGGGGTTTTGACCCATCCAGGAGGCTTTTACGATCTTACAGGCGGAAAATTCCTGGTCTTGAGCTTATTGCCGACGCTTGAAGTCTTTCAAGAAGGCATTGAACGGATGATCCGTTTCTTCAGCGAGGCCGCTCTTAGGACTTAAGTGCCTTTAAGCGCCTTTGGGCTTCCTTGCCCCAATTGGAGTCTTGGGCCTTTTGAGCGACCCAATTCAACTGCTCGAGGGCCTTGGCTTGTTCCTTGTTCTTCAAATAAAGATCGGACAGATTCAAGCGGACTTGAGGACCGATGAAGCTATCCGGATAGGATTTCAAGAACGTCTCTGAAAGCGTGATGGCTTGGGGGACCTGATTCTGGGCCGCCAGGCAAAGGACCTTCCCGAAAAACGACTCATCGCCCAAGGGAGTGTCCTTCAAAGCCTCGGCCGCGGTCTCGAAGCTTCCGTAGGCCTGTTGGTATTGTCCCAAATTGAACTGGCACTTCGCCGTGTAGAACTTGGCCAGTTTCGAGGCTGGGGTTCCCGAATACTTGTCCAGGATCTCCTGGAAGGCCTGCAAGGCATGTTGGTCGCGTTCCACTGCGCTCTTGAAAGGGCCGTTCTGGGGGTCGATCCGGGACTGGAGGTAATACTGTCCCAGGCTCAATTCGTCCTGGGCCTTTTTCTCGTCCTGGGCCCGGCTGGAGAGGTAATAAGGGACCCCAAAGGCGATCAAAAGAACGGCAAAACCCGCCACCGCGACCCATTGCTGATGTGCTTTGGCCCAATCGATGGACTTCTCCAACGAATTCTTGGAATGCAGGCCTGGAATAGCATTGATCGGATGCGACATTTTGATTCCTTAGAATTGGATTTCGACCTTTTCGGCCTTGAGACCGTTGAAACAAAGAAGCCTCCCTGCCGGGAAGGCTCACGATGGTACCCTCGACGCGAATCGAACGCGTGACCTACCCTTTAGGAAAGGGTCGCTCTATCCAACTGAGCTACGAGGGCCTGTCCAAAAGAACCCTCAAAGGGGATTGGAAAATTAGTACTGGATTATAGAGTGGACAGGGGTGCTTTTCAATTTTTCGTGGCCGTTCAGGAATGAAAGATGGATCAAAAAGCAGGCCTCCGCGACCTTGGCCCCCGCCCTTTCGACCAATCGAACGGTCGCCGCCGCAGTTCCCCCTGTGGCCAGCACATCGTCCAGGACCAGGATACGATCGCCTTTCTTCACCGAGTCTTCATGGATCTCCAAGGTGTCCTTGCCGTATTCCAGCTCATAGGTCTCTTGAAGCGTCTTCCAAGGAAGTTTCCCGGGTTTGCGCACAGGAATGAAAGCGATCCCCAGATGGGTCGCCAAGGCACCGCCCAGGATGAACCCACGGGATTCCATCGCCACGATGCCGTCGACTTTGCCCTTCCCATAGCGTTCTCCCAACTGATGGATCACATATTGAAAAGCCTTCCCGTTCTTGAGGAGCGGGGTAATGTCCTTGAAGATGATGCCCTTTTTAGGGAAATCGGGAACATCACGGATGAGACTTTTAAGGTCCATGGATCGGGCTCCGGGGGGATTTCAAAGGCCGAAGACCCTTGGGAAAGGGATGGAAAAGGCGGGTCAGGCGAGGGGGAGTTTACACAAATTCGGCAAGAAGTTCACGGTATTCTTTGCCGCTGGCCTTCATGAGGATCCTGATCTTCTGGAGCGCTTTCTCCTCGATCTGGCGGATACGTTCACGGGTCACGCCGAGCGAGAGGCCCGTCTCCTCGAGGGTCCGGGGCTCATCCTCATTGAACCCGAAGCGCATAAGAATGACCTTTTGTTCCTTATCGGTCAGGGTCTGGATGAGCTTCATGAGCTTCTCCGACCGCAGTTGATTGAACACGCTTTGAGCCGGGCTCCGGACCGTCTTGTCCTCGATGAAATCGGAAATGGAACGGGCGTTGGCTTCGTCCCCCACCGGCACTTCCAGGGACAGGTCCCGTTGGGCCAACCGTTGGAGCTTGTGGATCTTCTCGAACTTGAGCTTGGCGGCCTTGGAGAGCTCCATCAAATTCGGGTCCCGCCCCAGTTTCCGGGTCAGGTCACGGGAGATCCGCTCCATTCGGTTGATATCCTCGGAGACGTGGACCGGCACCCGCACCGTACGGGATTGGTTGGAAAGGGCCCGGGTAATGGATTGGCGGATCCACCAAGTGGCATAGGTGCTGAACTTGAACCCACGACGCCAGGAGAATTTCTCACTGGCCTTGATGAGCCCAAGGTTCCCTTCCTCGATGAGGTCCTGAAAGGCCAGTCCCTGGTTCATGTATTTCTTGGCCACCTTGATGACCAGACGAAGATTTGCGGCGATCAAGGCCTGTTTCGCCTTGAGATCACCCTTTTCGATCCGTTGGGCCAAAGTGACCTCTTCCGGACCGGTCAAGAGCTTGACCCGGGAGATCTCACGGAAATAAAGTTTCAGGCTATCGGTCGTAACACGGTCCGAGGAGTAATTTTCGGTCTTTTTCGGAGGGGTGGAAATGGTCAGGAGCGGAGCTGGAAAGCGCCGGGTCTTGGAGGTCCGTTTCTTCAATCGTTTTTTGGAGGCCATACGCGACTAACCCCTGATTTCGAATTGAGAGTGCTCTTCGCTTTCTTGGGACCATTGGAACTGGGTACTTTCCACCCGGCTTCCGATCGGCCCCATCATTAGACTGTGCATAAACTGTTCCAAAGCCATCTCATTTCCCTGGGCCTGGAATTCAACGCTTCCATCAACGTTATTCCTGACCCATCCCCTGATCCCAAGCTCCAAAGCCTTGTTTTTCGTGAAATAGCGGAATCCAACCCCCTGGACACGACCATGAACCGTTCCCGAAAGGGTTTTGACCATGTTGGCAGTCCCGGATCTTTGGTAGGAAATTTGTCAGTTTTCTGGAAAATGAGGTCTTTTTTGACTTTTGAATGCCGGAAGGAAAACGAAAGAACTGAACACTTGAACACTAGGAAAATGGTCGGGGCGGCAGGATTTGAACCTGCGACCTTTTGCACCCCATGCAACTGCGCTACCGAGCTGCGCCACGCCCCGATATGACCTGTTTCCTAGTACAAAACCCCGGTGGGTGGATCGGAAGACCAGAGGTTTCTGGTCGGGGTGAGAGGATTCGAACCTCCGACCCCTTGGTCCCGAACCAAGTGCGCTAGCCGCTGCGCTACACCCCGTCCAGAAAACTTCCTCCCCGAGGGAAGCCCACTATATGGGAAAAGGACCCCCGGTGCAAGAAAAGAAGGGCGCGAGGTCACCGTAGGATAGGGTATTTTCCCAATATCGACTTGGTCTTTTCAATGAGATGGAACAATTCAACGACCTTTTCCTTGGGTCTCCCCTGGTGCTTTTGAAGAACCATGTTCGTCCCTTCCGGTGGTCCTTCGACCTTGGCGGATATCTCTTGGAAGGACGGACCTGAAGTTCCACGCGGTTTGGGATCTTCTCCTGGAAAAGGATCCAGGGCCGCTTGGGCGTCCAATTCCTGGAGCTTTTGAACCGCACCCGCGATCGTATATTTTTCACCATAAAGCAGCCGCTTGATGGTGGCAGCTACTCGAAGGTCCCGGGACTTATAGGTCCGCTGGCCGGTCGGTGATTTTTGAGGGTTCAATTTACGGAATTCGGTCTCCCAATAACGAAGGACATAGGGCTTCACATCCAACATTTGGGCTGCTTCACCAATGGAATAAAAAAGTTTTTCTTCTTCTGGCATGAATGCCTCAAGCCTTATGGATTTGAGGTTCAGGTCCTCTTCCTCAAGTACTGCTTAAAGCGAGGGCTGGGACGAAAAAAAAGGACCTTTCGCGATCCCAGGGCCACAGCCCGCCCCGTTTTAGGATTCCGAGCCAAGCGCGGACCGCGCGTCCGCCATTCCCATGTGCCCAAACCCACTATAGAAACTTTGCGACCATCCCGCAAGGCACCCAGAATGGACCCAAAAAACGCATCCAAGGCGGCTTCGGCCCTCGAACCCGAAAGTCCGATCCTCGCCAAACGCATCCGAAGGTCCTTGCGCTTGACGACACCCACGTCAAAATTCCTGCTCATTCTTGGCCGAACGCGACATCAGGGACCTGGCCGCTTCCTTGGCGGCTTTTCCCTTGAACAGGACCTGTTCCACTTCACCCGTGATCGGCATTTCAACCTTCCATTGGTTAGCCAAATGACAGGCTGCTCGAGCGGTCCTTACACCCTCCGCCACCATGACCATATCGGCCAACGCCTTCTCAACACCGATCCCCTTCCCCAACCTCTCCCCCAAGGCCCGGTTACGGCTATACCGACTCGTACAGGTCACGATCAGGTCCCCCATGCCCGCCAAACCAGCAAAAGTTGGGGCCTGTGCACCCATCGCCAGGCCCAAGCGGGTCATTTCATGAAGCCCGCGGGTCATGATGGCGGCTTTGCTATTGTCACCCAATCCCAACCCATCTGAAATACCGGCCGCGATTGCAATAACGTTCTTCAGTGCCCCCGCCAACTCCACACCCAATCGGTCCGCCGAGGTATAGACCCGAAATTGCTCCCAATGGAACATCCCCTGGACCCGCTTCGCTTCTTCAAGATCCTCATTGGCGGCTAAAACCGTGGTCGGCAACCCACGGGACACTTCTTCCGCGTGACTAGGTCCGGATAATACTGTAATTGAACCTGCATTCTTGATGTATTTCTTTAAGACCGTGCTCATCCGCTCATCCGTCCCCTCTTCAAGACCTTTGGTCGCGCAAACCAGACTTTGCCCCGAAGAGATCCAAGGGGCGGCCTTCGTGGCAACTTCGCGCATTCCATGGGACGGAACGACAAAAATAATCGCTTCCCTTCCCCGAAGGGCACTCTCCAGGTCGCCTACGACCTCGATTCCGTCCGGCAAACGAACCCCTGGTAAAAGTGCCTTCTCCTCCCGTTCACTTTGGAGCCTCGCCGCCTTGGCCGGATCCCGGGCCCAGAGTAGGACTTGATGACCCGCCCGGTGGAGGTGACCGCTTAAAGCGATACCCCAACTTCCGGCGCCTAAAACACTTACTTTCATTTTTTTCCCTTTTTTGGGGAGCCGATGCGTCTTTCGGTCCCTTGTCGTATCCTTTGAATGTTCTCTCGATGGGTCCACCAGACCATAACAGCTCCCAAGGTCGCCAAACCGGAGGCCCATCCTACCCCATGACGGACCAGGGCCAGGACCGCCATGGTCGTCACCCCCAACAAGCTTCCAACCGATATCATTCGCGTAGAAGCCAAACCAACGGCAAAGGCCGCCGTACCCAAGGCACTTTCCAGGGCTAGAAGACTATAAAAAACACCCACACTCACCCCGATCCCCTTGCCCCCTTTGAATCCCAGGAAGACCGAAAAAACATTCCCCAACAGGACGGCTAACCCGGCCCCCGCCATCCATGCTTCCTCCCCCTTTCCCCAAACACCGGCCAGCTGGACCGCCAAGACGGCCTTGCCGATGTCCAAAAGAAGAGTCAGGATCCCCCACCCAGGTCCGACCGTCCGCCAAACATTGGTCATACCAATGTTGCCACTTCCGTGCTTTCGGACGTCCACCCTTTTGATCGTAAGGACCGACCAATAACCCAAAGGCATGGCCCCTAACAAATATCCGACCACTAAGGAAAAGACAGGATGGATCACTCGGATTCCCTTTTATGTTTTTTGGACCTTCGACGATGTTCGGTTGGGTTAAAGTTCCGTTTGAACCCCTTGGGCTTGAATTCTTTTTTATCCGCCTTTTCCTTCAGCACGACCTGCAAGGGTGTGTTCTCCATGTCGAAGGACTTTCGAAGTTCGGACTCCAGATAACGGACATAAGTAGGGGCCGCGCTTTGCGCTTGATTGACGAATATCTCGAAGGCGGGGGGATGTCCGGGCCTTTGGAACCCATAAAGGACCTTGATCTGGTGGCCCTTACGAAAAGGGGGCGATTGCTTGGAAATGGCCTCCTGAAGGGCCAAGTTCACTTTACGGGTCGGTATCTTTTTACAGCTTTCCTCGTAGACCGCCTTGGCGAACGGCAATACCTTCTCCAGGTTCAATCCCGTCCTGGCCGAAACAAAAAGAACCGGGGCGAAATAAATGGACCTTAATTCCCGTTTGGCGATCCGTTCGGCCCGGGCTTGTTCCGCCCCGTGGGGATGGATGTCCCATTTGTTGATCACAATGACCACGGGCCGGAACGCCTCCCCGATGATCCGGCTGATGGTCACATCCTGATGAGTGATGCCCTTTTCCCCATCGAGAAGGAATAGCACCACTTGGCAGGTCTGCAGTTCGTGAAGGGACTGTTCCACGCTCAATTTCTCGATCCGACTGTCCTGCTGCTTGGTTTGCCGGATACCCGCCGTATCGACCAGGACCAACGAGTCTTGATCCGTTTCGAGGATGACGGGGATGGCATCGTGGGTGGTCCCCGGAAGATCGTCTTCCAATACCCTTTTCTCGCCCAAAATGGAGTTCACGATGGAGGACTTGCCCACGTTGGGCTTGCCCAGTATGGCGATCCGCATGGGATGGGATCCCTCTTGGGGATCGGGAATGGGTTCTTTTCGGGCCGGCAACCGTTTCAAAGCGTCCGTCAGGGAATCCAAAAGGTCGTCCAGTCCGATCCCATGCATGGCCGAGATCGGGAAGACATGGTCAAAGCCCAGCCGGGCGAACTCGGAAGCCGCCTCGTCCCGGACCTCGAAGCGGTCCACTTTATTGACCACCAACCAGGTCGGAAGTCCATATTTGCGCACCGCCCGGGTGATCCATTCATCCGCCGGGGTCAACCCCTCCAAACCGTCCATGACCAGCAGGAGGACGCGCACCCGCCTGATCCTTTCCTCGAGAAAGGAGCCCACCTTCAAGGCGATGGAGTCCTTCTCGCCTGGGACCCATCCTCCTGAGTCGGTCATCGTGAAGTCAAAACCGTTCCATTCGACATCGAAACTTTTCAGGTCGCGGGTGGAACCGGGTTGATTGTCCACCAGAGCCAGGGACCTCCCCGCCAAGCGGTTGAACAGGGTCGATTTTCCCACGTTCGGTCGGCCCAGGATGAGGATCTCAGGGATGTTCTTTTTCTTGGAAAAATCGTTGGGGCGTGTCATGGAACCTTCCGGGTCGGCGGACCGAGGGTCATCAGCATCTGGAACGGGAGGATTTTACTTAATTTCAGGGGGGAACAGGGTGAAAAGAGACCGGCCGTTGCTCAATCGTTCGACGGTTCCACTTCCTTCTCGACCGTGAAGTCCTGCAGCTCGGGTGTCACGACTTCACCCGTTCCCAGGATGACTTGGGACTGAAAATGATAGATCCCTTCCGGAACCTTCTTGAGCATCCAGAGGATGTCGAAAAGATCCGTTCCCTCCCCTTGAAGGTCCGCGACCTTGTTGAAGGTGCGGTCGTAGATACGGACCAAGGCCTTCGCCGGCCCTTTGGCGACTATCCGAAAGATCGCCTTTTTTCCACGGACCGGATCGGACAGGATGAAGACCCGGGCCAATCCTTCCGCGCCTTCCCCCTCCGCATCCATTGGCCGGGTGGGGCTAGGGGCCGGATCGGTACCGGGTGTGACGGTCGGTCCTGGGGTCCCAGTGGCGGTCGGGGAGGGAGACGGAGTGGGGGTCTTCGAGGGTTTGTCCCGGACGATCTTTTTGCGGTTCCGCGGCTTAGGCGACCTCTTGACGGAGGCAGCCTCCCCCGGGATCAAGGTCGGAGAAACCCGAAAAGGGATCGGCGTCACTGGATCGGCTTGGGCACCGAGGACCCCGGCCAAGAACCAAGGACACAATAGCATTAGGGACCGCCCAAGTCTCATCCTGTCACCTTCACCGTCGTTGAAAGACTTTTGACATCCTCAACGTTCGAAATGCGGTTATCCGTATCGACCTTCCGGACCAAGGACCCATAGACCTTCCCGGGGCCGACCTCCACCCAGGTCCGGAATCCCCTTTGGTTCACCTTTTGGACGGTGGTGACCCAGTCCACGGGTTTGGAATATTGACAGGTCAAAACCTCACGGACCGCCTCGGGAGTCCCCACGTATTCCCCGTCCCAGCAACGGTGAAAGGCGATCTTGGGGTTCTTCAATCGAACATCGCCCAGACACTCCACCAGGAGCGCTTCCATCGCTTTCTCCAATTCCACGGCCTTTTCGGAGAACAAGGGGCCTCGTTTCGGCTGGGGATTGGTCTTGATCTGCCGGTTTCCACGGACCTCGGACTCCAGGGATCGGACCGCTTCCTCGGGCCCCCACAGCACGAAAGTGTCCGGGGCCAGGGCCTGGGTCACGATCAGTTCGCCCTCTTCCCGCAAGAGGCTCGGCTTCAGTCGATCCCAAGGCGTGCCGGTGATGAAAAGACCGCTTCCCGGGTTCATCTCCGCGAAATCCCGTAAAAGCCCGGCCCGCCGAACGATGAATTGGAGCGCATTGGCAAAAGGGATGCTCTCGGCGGCCACCAGAGCCGCCACCTCCCCAACACCGATCCCGGTCAAGAGTTCCGGTTTCCGCCGGTTCTGTACCAATGGATCGAAAAAAGCGACGTCGCTGAGGAACGTGATCAGGTGGGCATGCAGCAGGATGTCCTGGTCCTCCTGGGGACCCAGGAAGCAGATCTTGGCGATCTTCATCTGCAGGAGCTTTTCGGCCTTATCGAAAAGGTCCCGGACCGTAATGGACTTGGCGTAGAATTCCTTGCCCATTCCGACATATTGGGAACCTTCGTTCGGGAAGATGGCGACGATCCGGGCCATCAGCGGCCCATTCCGGCCGGAACTTCGGGCCTCACGGGGCTTGCTCCGTCATGCTTGCCTTTTCCATGGCGGTCTTGGCCGCCAGCATCATGTCGCGGGTCATGTCGGCGATGGCCGGGAAGCTCCGGATCTCCTTGCTGGCCAGGGCCCGGCCATAATAGTTCCGGGCCTCGCGGTAATCGCCCAGCCGACGATGGAGTTCCCCGATCAGGTAAAGGATCCCCGGTTCCCCGAGCTTTTCGGGAAGATCACCGCCCTTCTCGTGGTAATCCTTGTAGGCTTTTACCGCCTCGGCCATGGCGGCCTTCTCCCGTTCCAGGTCCCCCCGAAGCCGGTTGATCCAGACCAGGTGCATGTAAAGCCCCGCCAGGGTCCCCAGCGCCGAATAGGACCGCATCTTCGTGAAGGCGATCGCCAGTTCGTGGCGTTTCAAGGAGACTTCCGGCGCCATAGGCCCTAATCCGAAGATCTCCGGTTTTTTCTTGCCGGATTCCCGGACCATCTTGCTGGCTTCCATGACCTTGGTCTCGTAGTCGGGCCGGATGGAATCGAAATCCTTGTTCAGGGCGGCAAAAGTGCAGTTGGGGCAGACGGTCACGGCGTAAAGGTAGGCGCACTCACCCTCGTAGATATTGCCGAAATCCGTCATCTTCTCCTTGATCTTGATGACCGAGGAGCGCATGCGGCTGGTCTCGAACTCGAACTTACAGAAAGGGCAATTGATTTTTTTGTTCCAAAGGCTGGAGCTCATGGGTCCTCCGGCCGCAACTATACCACGGCGGGGTCCCCCGGGAACAAGACGGATGGACCGGTCACTTCCGTTTTTTATCCTTGGGTGCGGGCGCCAATGAATCCACCCAGGCCTTGGCCATCTGTTCGATGGAAACTTCCTTGGCCCATTGGAACCCGCCCTGCACTTCCTGGCTTGTAAAACGGGACTCCAGATGGATGACCAGGGAGACCATCCGGTCCTTGGTCTGCTGGCGGCAGGTGGGATGGGAAAGGGCCACCATCAGGATACCGATGGCCTTTCGTTCCAGGCCTTGGGCCTTGAGCAATTGGGAGACGCCCACCAGGGCGTCCATCAATAATGGTTTGCATCCCGTCGGAAGGACCTCGACGACGGCTTTCTGTAAATGATCCTGGGCGGCGACTAGGTCCTTGCGGGCGCAGGCGATCTCCCCCAAATGGATCCGGACGGCCACCTTTCCCAGAAGATCGGGCCGCTTTTGGAACGACTTCAAGGCCTCTTCGAAATAGGCTTTGGCCTGGAGAAAGTGCTCCCGGAAAAGCTCCACCGTTGCCCGGTGATAGAATTCCCAGGCCTTGACCTCCTCGTCGGCCCCGATGCCCTCCATCAGTTCATGGCTTTTGTAATAGGACTTTTCCGCCTCCAGGTCATCCCGCATGGCCAGTTTCAAATTCCCGATCTGGTCATGGACCCATGCCTGACCACGGAGGTCCCGGGCTTCCTCGTAAAGAAAAAGGGCTTCCGCAAAAAGCCGACCGGCTTCCGAATAATCGCCTGTCGCCCAGCTCGAGATGCCCAAAAAGCCCTTGGCCCTGGCGATCCCAGGTTTTTCTCCTATCTGCAAGAAACACTTCAAGGCTTCATGATAGGTCATGATCGCTTGGCCATAGTGGCCCATCAGGTCCAGGACACGCGCGGATCCCTGAAGGGCCGCGGCCAATTCCTTGACGCTATCGGCAGCGTTCGCCTGCTGCGCTACTTTCGTGTAATGGCCTTGGGCCTTCCGAAGATCGGATGTGCGCAGGGCCTCGTCCCCTTTTTCCAATTCGGCTTGAAAAGAATTCGGCTGTTTCGTGGTTCCTTTTTTCGACGGAACGGGTTTCACGATTTCCTCCTAGAGCTTATAGCTCGGACGGGATGAATGGATGGACCAAGTACGTTGATGGAAGGGAAGAAGGCGGGCAGGCCTGGAAGGTAACCGACAGTCCTATTCTAATTCTTAATATTCCGGAATGTGGAGAAATTTCTAAATTAAGAGTTCAGGGGCTAAAACGCTCAAATTGGCCATTCAATCTTTCAGGTCGAAGGAGAAGGTAATGACTCCCGATTGGTCGGCTTGGGGAAGATTGGAGGACAAGGGTTCGAATTCCCATTGGATCAAGGCTTCATAAACGACCCGATCCAATTCCCGATAACCGGATGTCTGCTCCAATTGGAGTTCGTTCTCCTTCAAAAGGCCATTGGGGAGGACCACCATTCGGAACTTGACCATGGCTTCAATTCCCTGTTTTCGGGCCCAGTCCGGATAGGCCGGATCGACCCGGCGTTTGATCGCCCGAGCGGCCAATTCGCCTTCGATGTTGGGGCTCCCTTCTGGGGCACCTGCGGTCCCCATATGCCCCAGGCCCGCCGTGGTCTTGATCTCGGCCGTTTCATTCTTCCTGTTCTCCAAACCGATCGGGGCTTCTTTGGACAAATGCTCCAAATAAGCCTCTTGGGAGGCCTTCCCAGCGTGATGGACCGGTTTAGGAGGCCTTTTCACCGACACTTCCGGTCTAGGGGAGGACGGGGGTTCGGGTTGGGCTTGGGGCTGGCTGACCGATCCGAACTCTCCCTCGGTCGCCGCTTTCGGAAGCTCCTGGGGCTGGGTGCCCGCCTGGGTCGCGAGGGATCCCAATCCGTTCCCTTGGGACATCTGTCCGATCAAGGTCAGGTCCATCATCAAGGGGGTATGGACCACGAGGAAGGACTGGTAGACCCAGAAGAGCAGGGCCAACAATAGCGCATGCAAGAGGGCCGAATAACCGAGCGACCGCCAGAAGGAAAGATCCATGGCGCCTTGGGAATCCGTGCGCCCCATCAGGGCTTCCCACCTTGCCCATCATTCGGAAGTTCGACCGAAATGCCCATTTTGACCACACCCGCCTGGTAGGCCTTCGAAAGGACCTCCGTGACGGTCCCATGGGACACGTTCTTGTCCGCACTGAGCAGGAAGACGGCGTTGGGGCGCTCTTTCAGGAGCGAAGCGAGTTTGGCGGCCAGTTCGTCCAAGGGAGTTTCCTGGTCGTTCAGGAAGATACGGTCCCCCTGGGCCACCATCACGGTGATGGTCTCCGGAAGGTTCGGCGAGGGCGCGGCCACCTTAGGTAGCTTGACCTGGAAGGTTCCCTGGAAAAGGAACGGCGTGGTCACCATGAAAATGACCAGGAGCACCAACACCACGTCGGTGAAGGGCACCATATTGATCTCGGCCACCAGCTTGGGGGATCCCCTTAATCGGCTTCGCATGGATGTTCCTTTCGATGGAAGGGTGGTTCCCTTGTCCTACTCCAGCCGCTCGGTCATTTCGGAGATGACGATCTCGGCCTCCTGAGCCATGACATTCAACCGCGCTTGGAACAGGTTGTAGATGAAAACCGACGTGATGGCGACAAAAAGCCCGGCAGCGGTGGCGATCAAGGCCTCGGCAATGCCCTCGGAGACCACCGCGGCCCCGCCGGCGTTGGAAATGGCCAGGTCCCGGAAAGCCCGGATGATGCCCAGCACCGTCCCGAAAAGACCGATGAAGGGCGCGATCGAACCGATCGTGGCGAGGAAGGGGAGACGCCTTTCCATGAGGATCAACTGGCCCTTGGCTTCCCGCTCCATGGCTTCCTGGATGTTCCGCCGGTCCGCTCGGGCCTGCAGTCCGGCCCGAACGACCAAGGCCAGGAGGGTCCCATTGCGGTCGCAAGCCTCCAGGGATTCGGACAGGTTCTTACGGTCCAGAAAAGGTTCGAGCCCGGCCAGGACGCTTTCCCTTCCCTGGTAACGCGACCGGTAATAGCTCCACCGGTCATAAAGGACCGCGAAGACCACGACCGACAAAAGGACCAAAAGGCCGATCGCCCATCCTCCCTTCATCACCGCCTGGATCAACGAAAAATCATGGTTCATGCCGTCCTCCCGAATTTTGCCCGTTCATCCGGGCTTCAAAAGATCGTTTCGATCCCCGCCCGCAGGTGGAACCGGGGTTCCCAATAACCGGGTTGGAGCTGGAAATCCTGCCCGGTCAGGTTATCCCCGTCCAACCAGAGGGAAAGGGACCTTTCCAGATGATAGGTGGCGGCCAAGCCCAGGGTCAAATGGCCGTCCAAGGTCCCGGGCGCGTCCTCAAAAGCGCCCATGGCCCCGACATAGGCCAGTTCCAACCTCGTCTCCAACTTATCATCCCCCCGGTAGAGGGAGAGGATGGCCTTTTGGTCGGGCAACCCGGTGATCGAGCGGCCGTCCCCACTTTGGTTCTCCGCCCAGTTCCTCTGATAAACGGCCGCGACCTGCCAATCCCTCTGGAAATTCCACTGAAGGCTCGCCCCGGCGCGCGTGAGCTGGACCTGACCCAAGGTCGAATAGTCCTGGACATAGGTCGGCGAAGCGCCTTGCAGGTCGGTCCATTGGTGATAACCCTGGACCCGGCCCGTCGAGCCGGACAATGAGAAAAGGATATCCTCCGAAACCTTCTGGGAATAACGCCCACCCCATTGGTCCGAGTCCTCGGTGGGACTGGGCAGCCCGGTCGCCGGAGCCGTCCTTTCCTGGGAAACGAAAACATCCTGGAACCATCCCAAGGTCCGGCGATTGGCCCAGAAAAGGTCGATCTGGCTGTTCCCGAAGACCCGCCAGGTCATGTTCAAGGCAGGATAAAGGGCCAGCGGAAGATCGAACCCGTTCCCCGCCTGGGCTTGCAAGCGGGCGTCCAGGCTCAAGGATCCGGTCCATTGAAAGGTCCCCTGGGCCTCGATCCAACCCCAGTCATACCCGGGGACCCCTGGGCCCGGAAGATCGGAGGAGGCATGACGAACTCCCGCGGAAAGGACCGCCTTGTTCAACAAGGGATCCAGGGCCTCCGCGGTCCACTTCGCCTGGCCTTCCCATTCTTCCACCCGATGGCTTTGGGGAGCGAAGTCCCAGGCCTGGGAACCGGTCACTTTCCCTTCCACTCCCGCTTCCAAGCGTGTCAGGTCCGGGAAGGTCCAATGGGCCTTGGCGGAAAGGCCCCAAGCGTCCAATAGCTCCCGGACGGAACCTTGATAGGGCAATTCGGCATCCCGACGGGAGAACCGGCCTCCGATCGCAAGCCCCAAGGGTCCCTTCGACAGGACCTCGGTCTGGAGTCCCAAACCCCATCTTCGGTCCCCATCCTTCCCGGACCCGGTCGTTTCCCCGCCCCAGTTGGAATAGGAACCATCGAGGAGATATTGGAAGTCCTTGAACTGCTGACCCCATAGCCCCCAACCGCCGTAGGTTTCCGGGATGCCGCCGCCCAGATGCAGGACCAAGGCATGGTCCCGTGCGGGACCGCTTTCCTCGGTCGAAAGGGCCGTAAAGGTCTTGTTCAACCCCGGCAGGTCGTCCCGGGACCTTTCCAATCCCGTCAGGTCGCGACTGCCCAAGGTCACATCGTTCTCTTGCGTGGAGAGGCGCTTGGCCCCGATGGTCAGCTCGTTCTCCCCCGTGATGACCACTTCCGGGAGGGAGAATTCGGGCATGACGGTCGGACGGGCCGTGGCCGGGGCCTTTTCCCCTTCGCCCTGGGAAGGTTTTGGGTTCGAAGCGGTGGAGCCTTCGGATTCGGCCGGGACCGAGCTCGGTTTCGAGATCTCCGGCTGCTTTTCATCCTGGGACCCGGGACCGCTCTGGGGTGCCGGGGCCAGGGCATCGGGGTCGGGGGTCGTCCCCTCGGCCCAAAGGGAGACGCCGGAAGCCAAAAGAAGCGCCAGGGAAATGGTCCGGAGGACGGGAAAGGGCCTTTTCACGGTCCCTTCCCTTTTTTCGGTTGGGGCCGGTGGGTTTTCTTAAGGAAAGGCTCCAGGGCTTTGAGCCGTTTCTCGGTCGCGACCCGGTAGGCCGTGACTTTCGTGTAATCCAGTATCCTCCGGTAGGCCTTGTCCGCCTTCGTATATTCCTTCTGGGCCTCATAGCTTTCCGCGATCTTGGCGTAAGCGGTCACCACCCATTGGTCCTGGGCGGGGTACTTCCGGATGAGATCGTCGAATTCCTTCCGGGCCTGGTCGAAGTGCTGGGTCTGTTTCAAAAGGTCCGCGTGGTAAAAGGAGGCTTCCACGGCCAGGTCCACGTTCGTCGAGGCCATGGTCACCTCGTAGGCCTTCAAGGCCTCCGGAACGGACCCGGTCTTTTCCAGCAAGAGTCCTGCCTGCAGGCCCGCCTCCTGGGCCAAGGGGTCCCCTCCGTGCTCCTTCATGAGCTTTTGAAAATAACCCAGGGCCTTATCGGGATGCTTGAGCTGCTTTTCACAGACCGCGCTATTGAACAAGGCATGGGTGGCCAAGCGATGGTCGGGGTAGCGGGTGAAGATCCCCTCATAGGCCTCCAATGCCTGCCGGTATTTCCCCGTTTCGAAATAGACCGACCCCAGGCTGAATTGCCCTTCGAGGGCCAACGGGTCGCTCGGGAATTTATTCAGGAGGTCCTGGAAGACGGGGATCGCCTCCGGGTTCTTGCCCCGCCGGACGTAGGCCGTTCCCTCCCAGAAAAGGGCCCGGGGAGCCTCGGGGCTGTCCGGATATTTCAACAACAGCGCCTGATAGGCCTCGATCGCGTCCTGGTATTTCGCCTGGTGGAAGAGGCCGTCGGCCAGGCGGTATTGGATCTCCGCGGCAAAGGGGCTGTTGGGGAATTTGGCCAGGAAGGATCGGGCCACTTGGGAGGAGGCCTCCTTCTCACCCAATTTTTCGGACGACCATTGAAGGCCATAAAGGGCGTCCGGCAGGAGTTTGCTGTCGGGATAATGGTCCAGGAACGACTGGTAGGCTGTCTTTGAATCCTGGAACTTTTGGAGATTGAAAAGACAATCCGCGTAACGAAGGCTTGCCTCCGCGGCCAGGTCGTCCTTCGGGTAGTCCTCTTCCACCTTCCGGAACCCTTCGGCCGCCGGGCCGAATTCCTTGGAACGGAAATGGGCCCAAGCGCTCCAATAGAAGAGCCGGGGCCTCCGGTCCTCCGCTTCGGGTCGGCTCGACAGCTCGGCCCAAGTCTTCTCCGCCTCGGTGAATTTTTCCTGGCGATATTGGCACCATCCCACCTGTTCCACCGCGTCCAGTCCGACGGCGCCAGCGGCCGTTTTGAGGGATGTGGATTGGTAGGCCTCCTGGGCCTTCGGATATTGATGGAGGTTGTAATAGCAATCCCCGATCCGCAACTGGGCTTCCAGCCCCAACGGGGCTCCGGGCGCGCGTCGGACGGCCTTTTGAAAGGCCTCCAGGGCATCCGGATACCTTTCCTGTTGGAAATAGCTCCATCCGAGCCCGGAGTAGCAGCCCAGGATCAAATTGTCCGGCAATCCCCCTTCCAAGGCCTTGCGATATTGGAGGATGGCTTCGTCGTAATGCTTCAAGCCGTAAGCGGATTCGGCCCCCGCCCAATAGGACCGGGCCCTGATCTCCCCCTCGGCCTTTCCCTGGACCTTTTGGAACTCTTCCAAGGCCAGGTCGTAGCGGCCTTGGGCGTAGTCGCACCACCCCACCCAATAAGCCGAGGCCCGGGCCAATTCCACCGGTGCATTCATGGATAGCCGGGTATAGATCTCCCGGGCATCGACCCAGTTTCCCGAAAGGTATTGGCAGCCGGCCAGCAGGTATTGGGCATCCCAATTCAGGACGCTTTCCGGACGGAAATTGGAAACGGCCAGGAAATGCCGGGCGGCCGGATCGTAATTTTGCTGGGAATAATCCAGCCAGCCCAGGCCGAACTCCAAAAGATCGGCGGGCGGTCGTCCATTCGCCAGTTCCAGTCCCTGGCCATAGGCCTGCCGCGCCAGGTCCGGCTTCTGCGCCCTGGTCGCCAGGCTTCCCACGCGCACCGCCGCCCAGGGGGCCAGGAGATGGTCCGGGTGTTCCTTCAGGACCTTTTGAAAGGAAGCCAGTGCCCCCGGAAGATCTCCGGATTTTTCCTGGGCCCAGCCGATACCGTAAAGGGCCGGGACTTGGAGGGGATCCCCGGGATAGGCCGATAGGAAATCCTGGTAACGGGCTTTGGCCTCCTCGTTCTTTCCCATCCGGAAATAGGTCTCGGCTTCCTGGAACCGGCACAATTTCAGGAGGGGTTCCTCCGGCTTGGCGGTCCTGACCTTCCGGAACGCCTCCAGGGCCTTGTCGTAATCCTGGACCTGGAAAAGACACCATCCGCCCAGGTAGCGGACCAGATCGGCATAACGATAGTCCGGATCCTCTTCCAGGATCCGGGCA
>DASZRK010000045.1 GCA_035549195.1 bacterium | reverse complement strand
GACGACCTGAATGGCCTCCACCACCGCGTTGGCGTCCGTACTGGTCCCGCCGGTGAACTGGATGGTGATCATCCCGCCGCTGGGCGCGATATTGCCGAACACCTTGTCGTCGGCCGCGTTGGAACCCACCTGGGCGAAGATATCCAGGTTCGAGGCCACCGTGGTCCCGTTGATGGCGATATTGAAGACCCGGGACCCGTTGGAGAAGTCGCCCGAGTAGGTCTCGGCGAGCTTCAGGGTCACCTGGTAGCTGCCCGCGGGCACCGCGAAGCTGTAGCTGAAGGTGCCGTAGCGCTGGGTGTCCTAGAGGGTCGAGTCGGAGGTGCCGGTGATGGTCCCGCCGCTGGCGATGGTCGATCCGCCGCTGAAGTTCTGGTCCGCGGACCAAACATTGCCCAGGGTGTCCGTGTAGGAAGGCCCGCCCGCGTTCACACGCCAGGTGGACGACACCACCGGCGTGGCCGTGCGCGTGAAGGTCGGGGTCGGCACCGGGGTGCTCCCGTTATTGACGGCCACGAAGGAGACGACGCTCGAGCCGGGGAGCGAATAGGTGAAGCTGTTGCCCGAAACGGCGACGGAGGATTGGCGGACCAGGTTGTTCCCCGAGTTGGTCAACCAGGGGGTCACCGAGCTCACATTGACGCCGTTGAGGTTGAAGGTCTGGTTCACCGCGGACCCGTTCCCGTTGATGGCCACGAAGACGATGGTCTGGGGCGAGTTGGTGTTGTTGTTCTTGAAGGCCGACACGGAAACGCCCGAAGAGGGGACTTCGGTGGCGCCCATGCGGTAATAGCCGGGACGGATGAACTTACTGTAGTTCCCCAGGACGAAGGCCTTGATGTCCAGGGCGTTGTTGCTGATGAGGTCGACGAGCCACCAATAATGGAAGGCGTTCATGTTGGCCGTCACGAGGCTGTGATGGATCCAACCCGCTTCCTGAAGGGCCCCCGGCATGTCGGTCGAGTTCCCGGAGATCTCCGTTTCCCAAAATTCCTGGTTGGTCACGTGGCTGTAGCCATAGGTGGAAAGCGGGTTGGCTTGCCCGCCGTAAAGGTGGGTCCCAATGATCCCCACATAGCCCGAGTTGGTGGCGTCGTTCATGGTGGTGGCGCCCAGGTTCAACCCGCCCGGATTGATCGGCTCCGGGATCATGATCTTGGTGGAGAGACCCGCGTTCTGCAGGGCGTTGTGGAAGACCGGGACGAAAACGTTGAATTGGCCCGCGTTCCAGATCGCGGCCTCATAGTCCGGGTTCCAATTGGGCTCGTTCTGGACCGAAATGGCGTAAAGGGGCGCGCCATGGCTCTGGGCGTATTGGATGAACGAGACGAGGTAATTGGCGTATCCGGTGTCGGCGCCGTTGGGCGAACCCGAGGCGGCTCCGGTGAAGGTGGCGCTGGCCCCGTTCAAATTCCCGCCGGTGTTGCTGCCGTTGACGTTGTTGTTGCCCTTGTATTGGGCCGGGGGGGACCATTCGGTGGCCCACAAAAGGACGTTGGGGTTGGTCGAATGGGCGGTGGCGAGCTGGTTCACTTCATTCGCGAAGTTGTTGTTGGGATCGATGCGGGCCCGGAGGGAGGAGATCCCGATATGGCCGTTCACCGTATCCTCGGCGAAAAGGGCCTGGGCCTGGCTCCCGATGTTGCTCCAGGCGCTGGAAGCCCCGATGCAACGGATGAACTGGTTCGTTTGTGTGGCGTCCACCGTACAGGTGGCGGCCAACGCGCCGGAAGCGGCGCTGAGGAATGCGGAGATCAACGACCCTAAAAGAGCTTTTTTACCCATGCTGGACCTCGGTTTTTGGTCGATCTAATTTTCAATTAAATCGTTCGCAGAAAAGGACATGGCTTGGCAGAGCGTTTTTGTCCTGGGACCGTTGGGATCGTCCATGGAACTTGTTCCATGGACAAAAAGCGACCTTGCAACGGTCCGCACCCAGAGATCTCCGCAGGAGATCGTGGGTCACCACAAAGGCCGTCAGGGATCCCATCACCGATGGGATCCAACAGTCCTTGCATTGGGATTAGTGTTCAGGAAGTTGCGGTTTATTCCCCCCCAAAGGACGGATTCGGCCCGCGAAGAACGGTTTAAGGGGAAACCGGGGAAGGAAAACGAGGTGAAAAAACAAAAAAAATGACCGTCACCCGGCTTTTTCCCCAAAAGGAGGAGGGATCAGGTCCGCCCCTCGGCGGTCGCCGGGTCTAGCTTTTAAGGGTTCGCCGGGTGCTTGGCCCGGTAATCGTCCAACCATTTTTTGAGGGCCTGGTCGGAGGGATCCAAACGCAGGGCCTGGTCCAGGCATTGGAGCCCCATGGCGGTCTTCCCCGCCTTCAAGTAGGCGATGCCCAGGTTCCTCCAGGCCCGGCTGTCCGCAGGGGACGCTTGGGCGGCCTTCTCATAGGCACCCACCAGGGAAGAGGCCTGGGCGTCGGCTGTCACCGGCGCGCCCGCGCCCGGAAGTTCGAAATGGACCTCGACCTTCGACTTGGGCGGCCCGGAGACCGGGGCCGGCGTGGGCGGCGGCGTGGCCAGGATGGTGACCGGGGGGCCCTGCACGGTCACGGGGGGCGCGGTCACGGTGACGGGCTTGGCGGGAACGGGCGTCGGGTTGGGGAACTCATAGCCCACGCTCACCCGGTGGGAGGTGCCCAGGTCGCCCTCGGGCACGAAAGCATAATCCAGCCGGAATCGTTCGATCCGGAAGCCCGCCCCCGCCGTCAGGCCCGTCAAGCCCCCGATCTGGTTGTCCGAAAGGACCCCCTGGTAACCCACCCGCAGGAAAAAGTCCCTTTCGATGCGCCCTTCCAGGCCGCCCGAGATCCGGCTCACGCCCTCGGGTTGCCAGTCCCCCGCCAGCAGGGGCCGCAGGTCGAAGCCCTGGGCGATCGGCAGCAGCAGCGACGTCCCCAACCGCAGGTCCTGGGCGGGCACGTGGCCGGCCAGGACGGTGCCGAGCCCCGAATAGGTCAGTCCCAGCCGGAAGCCCGGCGCGGGTCTCCAAAGGACCCCCAGGTCCCCCGTGAGCCCGGTGTAGAGCGAATCGATGATCTTCTGTTGCACGCCGGAGAGGGCGATCCCCACGGCGAGGTCGGGCGTGACCGGGAGCCCCCACCCCAGGGTGAAGGCCACATCGCTGTCGGCGAAACTCCCCTGGGACACCCCATTGGCGTCCCGCTTGTCCAGACCGCCCCAGGAGACGTATTGCAAGGCGCCGCCGAACCCGCCCAAGGGCGGCGTGGGCAGGCCGAAGAGGATCGTCTCCTCGAAGCTGTCCGCCAGGTAGCTGTTGTGGTTGATGGAAAGTTCGGCCGAACGGAGCTGGGAGAGACCGGCCGGGTCGAAGAAGATCGCGCTGGGATCGTCGGCCAGGCCGGTCATGGCGCCGCCCAGGGCGTCGGCCCGGGCCGAGGCCCCCAGGGCCGAAAGGGGCGTCACCCGCGACGCGGCCGGCAGTACCGTCTGTGCCAAACCAAGAAAAGGAAAGGACCATAGAACCGCCAAGACGCCAAGACGCCAAGTAAAACCAAACCCAGACCTTCTTTTTGTTTTTCTTCTCCCGAAAAATTTTTTCCTGTCTTTCTTGGCGTCTTGGCGTCTTGGCGGTGAAGGACTTGTTGTTGTCACTTCTTCACCGCCAGCACTTGGGTCTTGAAGGCCTCCGTGCGGCCCGAGGCGTAGCGAAGTTCGATCCGGTAGAAATAATGCCCCGGCGCGAAGGCGGCGATGTGGAGCAGGCTCGACTGCAGCCCCGCGCCTTTGGCCTCCTCCAGGGTGGCCGCCAGGTTGCCCCAGGCGTTCCAGACCTTGATCCGGGCGGTGCCCGCTTCGGCCATCTCATAGACGAACTTCACCGTGTCCCCGTCGGACGGGTTGGGCGAGACGTAGGGGAGGCCCGGCCGGGGCGGGGGCGGCGTGGCCAGGGGCGTGGGACAGGCGCTGGTCAGGGTCAACTGGCCGTAGCCGCCGGCGTCGGCGTAATCGTCCGATCCGCCGTTCCAGATGAGCTGGCCGTCCCGGCAGTTGCCCCCGTTGTGGTTCACGTCCACCCCCAGGTCCAGTCCCAGCGCCGTTCCCGGCGAAGGTCCGGCGATCCCCAAGGTGGACCAGGGGATGGAAGCCTCCAGCACGTAGCCCCCCGCGATGGTCGAGGTGACCATGCTGACCCCCGTGGTGCGTCCCTGGCTTTCGGTCGCCGCGGTGTCGTTCCAGCGGAAGAAATACTCGAAATCGGAGCTATTGACCGTCACGGTCTTGGAGTCCGTCGTGTCCAGGTAAAGCTCCACCGCCGAATTCTGGTAGGGGGCGGCCCCCGTGTTGGTGAGCTGGCTGTCCTGCACCGATACGCCTAAATAGAGGTTGGCCGGATCCCACAGGACCTTGAAGGAAGCGGTGGACCCATAGGTATTGCCCAGGACCGTCCGCCCGACCTGGTTCCAGCCGAAGGGTGTGTTCCAAGCCCATTCATCCAGGCTCCCATCCACGCTGACCGAGGCTTGGCAGGCATAGGGGGGCACAGGCGTTGGAAAGGGAACCGGGGATGAGCCGGAGAAAAGGAAATCCCGGGTCACATAGGCCTGGCCCTGGGAAGCGCTCTGCCAGCCGAACTGGATCAGGTCGCTCGTCGGGTTGGCCCCGTTGGTGAAGTAATCGATCTCGATGGGCACCTTCACCCCCGCCGTCAGGGTCACCGCACCCATATACCGGAAGATGGGCGGGGCCTTGTCGGTCCATTGGTTCACCAGGACCACCCCGTTGACGATCACGCTCACCCCGCCGTTCACGTCGGCGTAGAAGGTGTAGGGTTCGCTGTAGACGGGCTCCACCTGGCCGGTCCAGCGGACCGAAAAGGACGTCGAGGACATGCCCGGCTGGGGCGGACAGCCGTTCCAACGGTAGCTGATGATGGGGTCCACCACCGTGGCGGCGGCGTTGGTGAGGTTGGTGTTGATGTAATAGACGCCCTTGAGACCGTCGCCGCCGAACTGAGCGAAAACGGTTTTAGTCAGGGCGAAAAAAAGGATGGGAAGGAAAGCGCGGAAGTTCTTCAAGGCGTCCCCACGGATCGAATTCCGACCCGTTCATTATTCATCCCGGGGACGGGGACGCACTACAAAAAATTAGGGGGCGGGGGCCAACTTGATCTGGATGTCCTTGGAAAGGTGGGTCGCGCCGGACTGGACATCGATGCGGTAATTCCCCGCGCCTGCGGGGGCTCCATCGGCCAACAGGCCGTCCCAGGTGAAGTTCCAACGGCCGGCCTCGACGAAACCCGTGTAAAGGGCCCGGACTTCCCGGCCCTGGGCGTCGAGGATGCGGACCGTCACCAACGACCTCTGGGGGGCGTCCAGCAACACGCTCAACTCTTGGCCTTCCTGGGCCGGTCCCGCCGCCACGGGCGCCACGGGAAGCGGGCGTTTCACGTTCTTCTTCAGGATCGGCACAGAAGGTTCCACGGCGCCCTTCACCGCTACGGCGGGCTGGGAGGCGGACCGGGGCTGATATTTCCAAAGGGCCAGGCCCAGGGCGGCTAGACCGGCCAGGCCCATCGCCAACCAGGCGCTACCGGCCAGGCCGCCCGCCTTGGGCAGGGACCGCAGGCCCGGGGGCAGGGTGGGCTGGGGCAGGCCTAGGGAAAGGTAGTTCTGTTCGAGCAAGCCCTCATAGCGCAAGGCCACATCCGGGGACCCGGCCAAAAGACCGGACAAGGCCTCGTGCTCGGCCTCGCTCAGGTCCCGCGTGAAGAAGTCTTGGACTAGATCCGTCATGGCTTGCCTTCGTTCATTAAAAATTCAGAATTCAAAATTCCTAATTCGCTTGTTCCAAATATTCTTGGACAAGCGTTTTGAGCGCCTGCTTACAGCGGGAAAGCCTGGACATCACGGTCCCCAAGGGCAGTTTCAGGACCTTCCCGATCTCGACATAGCTCTTATCCTGCAGGTCCCTCAAACGGACGATCTCCCCGCAGTCCTTGCCCAGCTTTTCCAGGCACTTTTCGATGATGCCCAGCTTGTGCCGCTTTTCGGCCTCCTGGTCCCGGTCCCTTTGCCGGTCCCTGGCCGCCGAACGGAGCAAAAGGTCCAGGTCGGCGTGTTCCTGGCTCACCTGCTTGGCCCTCTGCCGGTACCGGTTATGGCACTTATAGATGCAGATCTGCGTCAGCCAGGTCGCCAGGCTGGAGCGGAACTCGAACTCGCCCAGCTTCTCGAAGGCCGTTAGGAAGGTCTCCTGCACCACGTCCTCGGCCTCCGGGTCGTTATAACCCAGCAAATAGACGCAGTTGCGGTAGAGCCTCTCCCGGTGGGCGGTGAAGAACTCGGCCTTGGCCGACTCGTCGCCCCGGAGGATCTTTTGAACCAATTCCTTTTCGTCCAAGGAATCCCCTATGAATGAGTGTTTTAACGTGAACGATTTATTCCACGGCCGGTGTATATCCCCCAAGAATAAAGGGATTGGCAGAAAAGGCCAGCCCCGGACCGCTTTTTATGGAAGGATGCCGGGACCCAGGACCAGCTTCACGCCCGCGAGGTTCGCGCGCAAGAGGACCGACCCAAGGGATTCAGGTCTTTTGGAGGACCGCCTTGGCCCTTTGGAACTCGGCCTCGAAGGCCTCCAGCAGTTCCGGATAGAGGACCACCCGCTCCACCCGGGTCTTGTCCGGTTTCACCCGCACGTCCTCGATCAGCAGATAGCGCCCCGAACGGGGCGACTCCCGCACGATGAAGCGGTATTCCCCGCTCTTGACCTTCAGGGACGCCTCATGGATCGTCTCGTTCAGCGGCTGCGCGGAGGGGGATTTGGACCCCCACTCGGCCTGATCCTCGTTTTTCAAGACTTTCTCCGATCCTTTTGTCGCCGGTCCCCTTTTCGCGGGGCTCCGGGCTTCCTGTCGATCAACCGGCCCGGGAACCTTTGGTCCCCCTTGCGCCGTTCCTTCTTGCGCCGCTCCACCATCGGCCTTTTCTTTTTGAGCATGACCGCTCCTTGATGAAGTTCGAACCGACCCCGGCATTATCCCCGATTCGGCCCCTTCTTTTCCTTAATTCTCAGGCGGGCATCGGCCGTCGCCGCCCGGGTCGATCCCCACGACTTTCCGAAAATGGATCACCGGACCGGCCCATTGGCCAACCTGTCGAGAGGCCACCAGCCGATCGACAAGCCTTGGTGGTGCCAATGGCAAGGCCCATTGGCTACCCCCGGAAATAACGGTTCAGGAGATCGGAAGGGGACAGGATCGGAAAAGGGTAACGCCCGTTCAAAGCGGTCAGGTGGGGATCCCCGCTGACGAGGCATTTGGCATGGGCCGCCAGAGCGGCGCGAAGGAAGGGTTCGTCAAAACGGTCCGAGGGGGGATGGGCCAATCGTCCTTTGTGTTCTTCGGTCTTTTCGATCCAGGGAAGGAGGTGGTCCTTCAGTATCCCCGCGACTTCCAGGTCCGAAAGCCCGAATTTGGGGTAGTGGAGGACCCGGACATATTCCTCCAGCATGGCCTGGGAGACGCATGGCGCGATCTTCCCTTCTTTCCACAAACCATAAAGACGGTGGGTGGGACCCCGGTGCAAAAGGGCCGACACCACGACATTGGTGTCGAGGACGACCTTCATTTTTTACGCTTTTTCCTGGCCCACTTCACCGCGTCGGCGATGGTCCCTTCGTCGAAGCCCTTTTCCCGGAATTTCCTCCGGGCCTCCGCCAAAGGATCGGCCCCGACCTGCAACTTGGCCGGCCTCAGCATCAAACCATCCGGGCGGACCTCCACGTCGTAATAGGAGGCTCCTTCAAAAGCCATCACGGCGGATTTGGGGAGTGTGATCTGATTTTTGGATGTCAATTTCGCGAGCATGGGTCCCTCCGGTCCAAGAGTAAGGATACCTTACTTCCTTACAATAAGCCATCCCACCCCTTTTCACTCCGTCTCACCCGGATGAGGGACGGGGGTTGTTTCTCCGGGGCAATCCCCTCTTCGATCCTTCCGGACCTCTTCCATCAAGAGATCCCCGCCCTTCTGGATGACCTCGAAATAGATCCTACTGGGGAGCGTGTGATCGTCCGTCTCAATGCCGATCTCCCAACGTGAGGGGTCGGGGCAGGTTTGGACAAAAAGGATGGAAGTGGTTCCCTTGGAGTTCTTGATCTTCTCATGCCAATCCTTCAATTCAGCCTTCCCCTTCTCCACGCAAAAGGGTTCGGCTTCTTCCCAAGAAAGGTTGACCCACTCATCCAAAAAGTCCTGGGGGAATTGGCCCAAAGGGCCCGTCAAGACCGCCTTATCCCCCACGATCCGGTAATGCTTGGTGGCCTCCCGGGAGAACAACTCCAAGTCCAGGGTTTGACTGGCGGTGTAGGTCAGCAAAAAGTCGTCCTTACCTGCGGTCAAGTTCCGGGGGCCACAACGATAGGTAAAAAACCCTTTGTCCAAAAGGACCTTGGGGTGGTCGGCATCGGGGCCGGGTTTCAGGACCCGGCATTGGACGCCACCCCAACATGAGGTGCACCAGGGAGCGCCATAGGCGAGAACGAGGAAAAAGTCCTTCGGATCGTCCGGGGTGGAAATGGCATAGTCCATTCCCTCTTGACCGGTGGATTTCGGGTCGTCGTCCTCCTGCCGCAACACCAATTGATAGCCATTTCCCTTCTTTTGGAAAAGATAGAAGGAAGTATCGGAACCACAATTGACCTCTGCGGTGGTGGTCACCGCCACCCAGTCGGGGTGGTCCTTCACCTGGGAGATCCGAATGGAAGCCGGATCGATCGGGTTGAAGAAAAGCCCCTCGGTTCCGTCTTGGGCATTCACGATGCCTGAGGCCTCGTTCAAGGCGTCCTGAAGCTCTTGCACCACCTGGGCTCGGCACTCCTCCAAAGTCTTCCACGAAGCGGGGTTTTCGTTCAGTTTGGCCTCGATGAAGGAAGCCAAAGCCCCCTTCAACTTGAAAAGCTCTTGGTTCCACTTCTTGGCGACCGCGTCATCAATGGAATTGGATTCAGACTCGGAGAATGCGACATTCAGGTCCCGTAGGATCGGGGCGGTCAGCGGATGCTTCAGGGTGGCCGGAATGGGAACAGTGGGCTGGGGGGACCAGGCCTCTTCGGAATTCATATTGTCGGGAGCAGGCGGGGTGGATCGACCTTGGAACCAATAGTACCCACCCGCAGCAAGTCCAGCGACCAACAACACAGAAACCAATATATAGATGCGTTTCATAGGACCCTTCATTTCGGACTGGCTAGAAGTGCTTCGATTATGAATGACCTTTTTGATCTTTGGACGCAGGGACTAGTTTGTAATGTTTTTCATTCCGTATGCTTATCCTCGCTTCGCCTTTAGCGAATTCAAAAATAGCGATCACGTTGTCGTCCATGAATTGTGCGGCGATTGGACGACAATACAGATCAGGAAATTTGTGTCCCCCAACCCCGAAATCCTGATCAATCTGAGCAATATTCAATTTATCTGCTCCACCTTTTGCCTGGACCGGGAAAAAATGTTTTTGACCATTGCCATCAACCCCAACATAAATCTCGTCCGTTTCCACTTGTCCAACCCCAGGCAATTGTGTCCTCATATGGTTTTGAAGGGAAAAACATGTAACACCTGTAAAAATATCGATGATCCGGTTGTAACGCAATTTCGCTAAAAGAGCTTGTTCATCGTTCAAGGCATAGGTTTGAACCAATCCCGGCGTCGAATCAGCGATCTCGATAATTTCTAAACCTTCCTTAGGGATGATGTAACTTAAATCCCTAAGAACAAAAGCATAACGCCCTTTGCCGGCCCCCAAAAGAACCCAAAATTTACCACTCGGTGCGGTGGCGCGAATTTTCCTGGCGCTTTTGTCCCTATATCTGAACCCATATATTAATGAACCTAAATTTTTAGGAGGGCTCAGTTTCATTTTTTTGCATACGTCCGTTATCTCTGTCCTTTCAAATTCGACCTTTTCAACACCTTTTTTAAACTTTGAAAAAAAGATCTTATCGAGGATCTTCGTGCTTTTATCTTTTTTCTTCATCGTTCACCATTAGGGCCAAAAAGGGCCGTGTGCATCTTGCCATTTTTGGACAACCTTGAAAACTCATTAAACCTATTGCCCTGACCCCTTCAAACAATGGAATAACACCTGATTTAAAGGATTTTTACTCAAGAGCTTAAAAAAGGATTCTTAGTTAAGCACACCCCCTCTAAAATTCTTAACGTTGCGACCATAAAGGATGAATCCCGTTTGAAATACGTAACCGAATCTCACCGAAATGCCGAATTTTTACTTACCACACACCCCAATTACATCAATGAATGGCAGTCAGTTGAACGGGTTTTGGGCGGAATCTCTGATAAACGTTTGATCAATCATTTCAAAAAAGATTACTTATTACACAAGAGCATTTCCGCCACCATAAACGATCTTTTGAAAGAGGACCTTGTAAGAGAAGGATGGGCCGCAGAAAGCGCGATCTTTCAAGATGACCAGTACCGTGATGATCGTTGGAGATTGGATTTTGTCCGGGGTCAGGTGGCTATCGAGGTTGCTTTCAATCACGGCGAGGCTACCGCTTGGAACCTAATCAAGCCGGTCTTATCTGGGGAACAAAACCATGTTAAAAAGGCAATCCAGACCAGCTTAGGGATCATTATTACTGCAACGGATGAAATGAAAGCCGCAGGGGGATTCGATAGCGCGGTGGGAACCTACGAAAAATTCCAGAGTTACCTGAAACCAATGATGAACATTCTTACCGTGCCGATTCTACTCATCGGCTTGACGCCTCCAGAAACCTTCCTAATCGAACACAAAAAACATCAAAACGGCAGAAAATACGGGGAAGTCCGAGAAATACCCCTCAACTATCGAGATGGGAAATAAGTGCTTTTCCCAATTGTTTCACAATATCAACAACCAACGCATTTCCCATCATAAACGCTCTTTTGATATCAGGAATTCCTGCGGTGTGATTATCAGGGAACGTATTTAAACGCTCTAATTCTATTGGCAACAAACGCCGCAACCGCCCTGATTTATCTTTTACGACATGTTTGAATCTTGATGGTGTGCTACCACCTTCACCGGTAATGATGGTTCTAGACGGGAAATCCAATTTATCAGGAAAAGACATTGGGCCTTCGTTGTATTGATACTTATGCCCAGTCCTTTTGCTAACCCTTTGTAAATCTTTAGCACCTTTTAAAAATCTCCATTTTTCAAAATCTTCTTTTTCGATATAAAAAGACTCCGGGACTTTGCCCTTTATTAAAACATCCCCCAACGTTTTCCTTTTTCCCGCATAAAGAGGTTTAACATCGAAAGTCCAAAAACGACGATCCACCATAAAACCCGCTTTATGAAACGGAGAAATCTTTGGATTATTGATATTAAACCTCTCGGTTATGTTCGCAAGATCACCCTTTAATTCGTGTTCAACATTCACCAAAGGTAAATGTATCTTTTCCACCGGAAATGCTTTTGCAATGACACCCTTTTCCTCGAGGATTTCCAACGGCAAACAATCTTTGACCAGTTTCGAGTGGAGCAAAGAATCCTTGTGATACCCTACAAAAAAAACCCTTCTTCGCCGCTGCGGCATTCCATAATCCGCAGCATTTATCGTTCGCCATTCCACCGCATAACCAAGATCCGATAACGAAGCCAACATTACTGCAAAGTCCCGACCCCGCCGATTCGCAGGTGACTTCAATAACCGATCGACGTTTTCAAGAATGAGGTATGCAGGTTTATTCTTTTTTTCGTCCAATATTCGATAGATTTGCCACCACAAAACACCTTTCTTGCCAACAAGCCCCTTCGCCTGATTTAAAGTCCGTGCAACGGAATAGTCCTGACAAGGAAATCCTCCGACCAAAAGATCATGATCTGGAATATCTCTAATCGTCACCGTGGAAATGTCCTCGTTGGAATGTGGCGTGTTCGGGAATCTCTTCTTGTACACATTTGACGCATATTGCGTCCGGGAATCTGGTTCCCACTGGTTGCTCCAAACGATCTCGAACTTTTTCGAGGCTCTGCTCAGGCCGATATGGAAGCCGCCGACACCAGCGAAGAGCTCGATCACTCTCAAATTTGAGGTTTTATTGCGGGTCTTTTTCATGGGACGGATCATAACATAATCATTTTGTTAATGGAAGATCAAGCATTTTCTTGATCCTAGCTACCTGTTTCTCCGGATCATTCTTCAAGCGGCATTCCCATACAACGATCGGCCTCCACCCAAGCTTTCGCAGTTCCCTGTTCTTCCTTTTATCCCTTTCCACATTGGCCTCGAATTTCTTCCGCCAAAAGGATCGATGACTTTTAGGTAGGGGCTTTTTGCAATAGGGGCAACGATGCCAATAACAGCCGTTCACGAACACGGCTATCCGCTGGTCCAAAAAGGAAAGATCCGGTCTACCAGGAAGCTTTTTAAGGTGCCTTCGACCACTTCTGATACCGGAGCGCCGCAGAGTAGAAATAAGGGTCTCTTCCGGGTCGGTCCCTTTTGCCCGGATGGCGCTCATGATCATCGAGCGTTTAGGATCCAATGGGACGGGGGCTCTACCGTCTCGAATGAATTCTTTTGATCCCACTTTCTTCAATTTCAGACCTTGTTCTCAGTCGATCTCGAATCCACCGCAATTCTTCAAGAACGCGATGAACTCCTTCATTTCCTTTGCCGATACTTCGAACGGGGATCTTATCGTTGCTTTCGACCCACCGATCGACCCATTCGTTCCGTTTTGAGCATAGACCTTTTGTTCGATCCTGAAAATTCCATTTTTCGGCGGATTTTCCTTTATATATTTTTTCAGCGCCACAACCAATAGATCGCAATGTTCTTGGGCCGCCAAACCCCGCCCATCATTAAAGCTCCAATCCTTCGTAACAAAAGGCAGACCACTCGCCGCTATCGCCTTATCGCAGATCGCGTGAATGGTCTCCCACATGATCATGTCGGCCCTAAAATATTCTCCAGCCTTGTTCCGTGGATCTTTCCCAAAAATGTCCATTCCCATGGCCATCCCCTTTCGTTCTGCTTGACGTAAAAACCTCTTCCGGCTTCAATAGTATACAAGAGTATACTTCATTTCAAGCCCACTGGCACCACACTTTCCCCCACCTCTGCCGGTCCGTAAGCCCATCCACGGAGGTATCCATGGCACCCGAACTGCGCCCTTTGAGCGCCCCCGAGATCCGAAAGGCCCTCAAGGTCCCCCTCTATCTCACCCGCATCTCCGCGGGCTCCTTCTCCCCCGCCGATGACTACCTCGAAAAGCGTCTCGACCTCAACGAATACCTCATTCGCCACGAAGCCGCCACCTTCTGCTTCCGCGTGACGGGCGATTCCATGACCGGTGCCGGCATCTTCTCCGGCGACCTGCTGGTGGTGGACCGGGCCCTCAAGGCCCAGAACGGCGCCGTCATCGTGGCCAAACTCGGCGGCGACCTGGTCTGCAAGCGCCTCAAGCTGGTCAAAGGCAAGGTCTTCCTCGCCCCCGAGAACCCCGCCTACCCCACCCTGGAGATCACCCCCGATATGGAAGGCTTCGAGGTCTGCGGGGTGGTCACCCACAACATCCATTCCCACGGAGCTCGTTCTTAATGACACAACCAAATCCTTTGGCGCTGGTGGACTGCAACAACTTCTACGTCTCTTGCGAGCGGGTCCACAACCCCCGCCTCATGAACAAGCCCGTCATCGTGCTCTCCAACAACGACGGCATGCCCGTCGCCCGCTCGGAAGAGGCCAAGGCCCTGGGCATCGGCATGGCCCAGCCCGCCTTCGAGATCCGCGACATCATCCAACGCCACAAGGTCTTCGTGTTCAGCTCCAACTACACCCTCTATGGAGACCTTTCCAGCCGGGTCATGGAGACCTTGCGCCAGTTCAGCCCGGCGGTAGAGGAATATTCCATCGACGAAGCCTTTGTGTCCCTGCAAGGCTTGATGCGCCCGGACCACACCCAACTGGGCCGGGAGATCAAGGAAAGGGTCTTCCAATGGGTGGGCATCCCGGTGTCGGTGGGCATCGCCACCAGCAAGACGCTCGCGAAGGTCGCCAACCGACTGGCCAAGCGATCCCCCGAGGCCCAAGGCGTGCTCGACCTGACCGACCCCGACCTGCGGGACCAGGCCCTTCGCAAGGTCGATGTGGCCGACATCTGGAAATGCGGGCCCGCCCGGGCCGACCTTTTCCGCTGTCACGGCCTCAAGACCGCCTGGGACTTGAGCCGCGCGTCGCTCGATTGGGTGGACAAGAAGGTGGGGGTGGAGGGCATGCGCATGGTGCGGGAACTGAGGGGGGAGCCCTGTATCCCCTTGGAACTGGTGAAGCCCAAGCGCAAGCGGGTGGGCTGCGCCCGGTCCTTCGGCCGCAAGGTGGGGTCGTTATCGGAGGTCAAGGAAGGCCTTGCCACCCACGTGGCCCAATGCGCGAACCGCCTGCGGCGGGAGGGCCAAGTGGCGGGATTGATGCTGGTTTCCCTCAACACCAACCCCTATTCCAACGGGCCGCAATACAACAAGGGCATCAAGGTCCGGCTTCTCATCCCCACCGACAACACGGGGGAGCTGATCCGTTGGGCCAATAAGGCCGTGGAGAAGATCTATAAAGCGGGCCTTATCTACAAGGCCGCCTGCGTGGAACTGGGGGACCTGATGCCTAATGACCAAATTCAGCAGGCCCTCTTTGTGCCTCAGGACAGGAGCCCCTGTTCCGAGACCACAAGTCGAGGAACAAGTCTTGGGAGTGCCGGTCCCCGGGACGAAGTTTACGAGATCCCAAACAGGGACCGGCTAAAGGATGTGAGGTTGATGAAGGCGCTGGATAGGATTGGGCGCGACTTCGGCGCGGGAAGGTTGCGGTATCTGTCGGAGGGGCTGGTCCGGGATTGGGATACGAGGTTTTCGAGCCGTTCGGCGAGGTATACGACGCGGTGGGAGGAACTGCTGACGGTGAGGGCGTCTTAATTGTCCCTACCCCTATGCTCTAATCGCGCTCACAACAAAGAACTTTTTGGATTAAAGGGAACCGGAAAATGACCATCACGAATAAAGACTCTTTTTTCAAAACGGTCACAAATTCATCATTCTGTATTTAAGAAAATCCTTATACGTCCTTTAATATTCTCAAAAATCGTTGTCAATTTGGTTTTTGCTACATCCGTTATTAAAGAAGTATGGGCAACAGCATCTCTAATCGGTTTATATTCTTTCGAGTCCCTGACAATCGTGTTCACAATACCCGCATCATCAACCCGCTCGGACAACTGTGTCATATCCAAATAATTTAAATCATCATCATTTTTCCGAATATCAATATTTAGGTTCCCGGCTTCTTTGTGGATTCTTTCCAGTCTTCGAAACTCATCAATTTTTCGACGAACAGATTCCAAAGAAATATTTTTATACCGGATATACTCCCTAACCAAATTTTCCGAAATAAAACAATCCGCATATGATTCGAAATTAAAAAGCGCGTCCGCCCTCAACTCATCCACCCACTTCTCTATCCTCTCCTTGTTACCAGCGCCTTCCGAAAATACATAATCACCGGAAGTTGCACTGAATAAATCACCAGCCGCTCTTTCCTTTTGAGTAATCCTTTCACTCTCAGAATCTCCAGGTTTTCTATGTTTTATTCTCCAACGGTCCCAATCATCATTAATTTCCAAAATTTTCGACCGCAATTCTTCTAGAAACTTTTGATATTTTGGATCCTCAGCGATTATCCCTTCTCGACTGGTCGTAAATCGCTCTACCTCGTCATCCAACTCATCGAAATGAAATTGCCCATAAAAATAGTTCTCAGCAATACGAGCAGTTGGTATATGTTTTAAAATATCTCTTTCACGAATCCTTCCATTTACAAACAAATCAACACTCGCCCGTTCATCCGTCCCTATCACCTTAAGATCGCGAGGCTTACTCACCGACGCAACAAATCCTCTAGAATTAATGGCCATCGAAAGGTTTTTCATACTTTCTTTTAACGAAGTCAACATTCCTTCGATATATGGATCCTTCAACCCATTAACATTCCAAACAAATTCTGTTTTTTGTGCCAAATCATTAAGATCTTTAATAGAAATTACCTCTCCATCAATGAAAATATTAAAGGTGGTGTCGAGTAACGAAAACCTGAAGTACAGGGCGATTATTTTTCTCAAAAAATCCAAACTATTTCGAATTCCGTCCTTTATGTTCTCGAAATAAATAATCGTTCCTTTTTCATGACCCTTAATAAAGCGGTCAAAAATGGAGGCGTTAACTTCTCCAAGATCATATTCTTGAGGCGCCATATCATTCGTTATCGCCTTGTCCAAACCAGAATTGTCAATAATTCCGCCGACATAACCAGAATCAATAGTTTTCGATATTAGGTGAACTCTTTCCGCGCAAGAAAGCAAAGCCAATTTCCCGATCCCCTTTCTGCCGATAAACTTCCTCTTACCCGGCGAAGTAAAGTTCCCATCTTTTCTTTTCGTGTACCCCACCTTTAGAAATTTATTTTGAAAATCCGCCTCACTCATACCAACCCCATCATCTTTGATTAAGAAACTGTTCTTCTCCCGATCTATAAAAATCCACACATTTTTGGCATCAGCATCCCAAGAATTAGAAATAGCTTCGCCCAATACAGTGGCAAAACTCCGGTATAAATGCCTGCCTAAGTGATCAAGAACACTTAAGGAAATTTCAAATTTAAAACCCTTTTTTTCCGCCATGCCCTCTCCATCCAAAGAATTTTTCTCAAAAATAAGCCACATCCTCAGAACTACGAGCCATGGCCTAAAAGATTGGTCTTTAAATCCCGACTTTCAATTTTACCTTTTGATGAATCTATAAACCCAACAACTTCCCCACTTTATCCACCTTCTCCACATCCCCTGCCACCTTGGCCACGCCCCCGCTCACGTCCTGGACCGCCTTCAAAGGGTCCACGCCATCACTATTCTTCGATTCTACGGCCTTATCCGGTTCCACCTCTCTCACTCGCTCCACCCGATACCCCAACCCCTCCAAATGCCTAAGGGAGATCTCCAACGCCATCGGCTTGGTCCAAAGGGTCTTCGGGACCCGCGACGCCCGGCTTTGCAGGGTGACCTCGCCCTGGACCCGGTAAAGGACCGTATTCCCCTCCCCTCCCACCGCTTTCGGCAGTTGGCCTTTGGAATAGAGCTGGTATTCCTGCTTGATCTGCATCTGGGTCTGTTGGGCCGAGGGGAAGAATTGCTTTTGGAAGGTGGGGTAATAGTCCGCCGTCAAAAGGCCTTTGAAATAGGCCAGGTCGTCGGACCACATGGCGCCG
>DASZRK010000044.1 GCA_035549195.1 bacterium | reverse complement strand
TACACGCTGGGTCAAAGGCTGATCTGGACGAAGACGCTGACCGGCGGGGCCTATGGGACGACGGGGGACCACCAGATCTACTGGGACGAGAGGGACCTGAGGGGCGGGGGACTGGCCAACGGTCTTTACCTGCTCAAAGTGACCATCGAGTCCAACGGGAAGACCACCACCACCTACGCCAAGATACTGATCCTCGGATAATGGAAGGCGGTGCCGAGCCCTTTTTGTCCCCGATGTGAACATCCGGGACTTGGCTCGGCATCACCAAACCATGCCACTCGGCTTGAGGGCCGAGTGTCAGGGACCAAGATCCTCATCCTGGGATAATTGATCCTCGGATAAGGTTTTTCGCCAAACATTCATCGAACCGGCAAAGCCGCCTGATAAACCCTGGCGGCTTTGCCATTTCTTTAATAATCGAACTGTTCTGTGGGTCGTTTGGTAACATATTGAAATAAGTTCCAGGAATTTAGCGACCAATGTTAAAACGTTTTTTTGGAGGGGTTTGCTGGTGACAGTTCCTTCAGTGTTCCGGAATGTTGTTCTCCTTCCGGCTCTTCTTTTACTTTTCATGGGCTTCGACCGATATTGCCATGCCCAAGCCTACAACTGGCAGACCGTACCCATCATGGGCGGAGGGTTCGTCCCGGGGCTGGCCTACAGCCCGATCCAACAGAACCTCTTTTACGTGCGCACGGACGTCGGCGGTTTCTACCGGTGGGACAACACCAACAGCCGCTGGATCCCCCTGACCGACATGTACCGGGGCAACAACTTCGGGGGGGAGAGCATCGCCCCCGATCCCGTCAACGCCAACGTGGTCTACGCGGCGGCGGGCTTCTCCGGCCCCGGCACGATCCTGCGTTCCACGGACCAGGGCGACTCCTGGACCGCCAACCCGATCCCCGTTTCCATCGCAGGCAACAACGACGGCCGCGAAGCCGGTGAACGCCTGGCGGTGGACCCCAACCTGAACACCAAGCTTTATTTCGGCTCCCGCTGGCAGGGACTTTGGGTGAGCACCAACTCGGCGTCCAGCTGGTCCCAGGTCGGGTCCTTCCCGGTGAGCGGCGACGCGGGTTACGGGATCGCCTGGGTGATCTTCCCCCCTCCCGGCGGCGGCTACGGCCATCCGTCGGGTTCGGCCTCGGCCACGATCTACGCGGGGGTGATGGCCATGGGTTCGGGCAACAGCAATCTGTACCGGTCCACCAACGCGGGCGCCAATTGGTCCCTGGTCCCGGGCGGGCCCTCGGGCATGATCACGCCCCACGCCAGCCTGGGGACCGACGGCAATCTCTGGATCGTCTATGACGGCGGCGGCTACGGACCCAACGGCGTCACCTCGGGCCAGGTCTGGAAACTCAACACTTCCACCCTCGCTTGGTCGAACGTCACACCCTCCGGCGGCCCCTGCAATGGATGCGGCGGCTACGCGGGGATCAGCGTGGACGCGCAGAACGCCAACCACGCGATCATCTCGACCCTCGATTGGTGGTGGCCCGGCGACGAGGTCCTATCCACCGTCAATGGGGGTGGTTCGTGGGTGACCATCGCCATGGCCAACTCCGGCAACTCGGTCTTCAACAACAACGGCGCCATCTACCAGAATGGATGCAGCGGCGTCCCGGGCGGGGCGGGTTGGGCGGGGTTCGTGGCCATCGACCCATTCAATTCCAACAACGCCTTTTATCCCTCCGGGGAAGGGGGTGGGGTTTGGAGCAGCACCAATATCCAGTCGAGCCCCGTTACCTGGACCTACAGGGACAACAACCTGGAGGAAACGGTACCGATCTACATGAACCCCGCCGCGGTGGGCGGCATCCTTTTTTCCTGCATGGGCGACGTGGGGGGCATGCGCCACGCGAACCTGACCCAATCGCCCGCCTCGGGCATGTACTGCAACCCCCAGTACACGAACACCAACATGCTGGATTTCGCCGAATCCAGGCCCAATACGGTGGTCCGGGCGGGGAACAGCACCAACCCATCGTCGGTGAACAGCGACGTGGCTTATTCGACCAACAACGGGCAGACCTGGACGCCCTGGGGAAGCGCGCCCCCGGGTTACGGCACCTCGGGCCAGATGGGTTGCGTGGCGGTCGCCGCCGATGGTTCCAGGATCGTGGTCGCCCCCTATGGCGGCAACGGCTCACCGGCCTACGCCTCTTCCCTCGGCGGGGGCTGGACGACCTGCACCGGCCTTCCCAGCGGCGCCATGGTGGCCTCGGACCGTTCCAATCCTTCCACCTTCTACGCCACCTATCCCGCCCAATGGGTCTTTGGCGGCACCGTGACGGTCTATGTCAGCACCAACGGCGGGACCAGTTTCTCCCAGGTGAACACCATCCCGGTCAATTGGGGCGACGCCAACGGGAACGGGCAATGGGTCATGCCCCGGCCCGTTTTCGGCCAACCGGGTGAATTCTGGGTCTCCACCTACAATGCCCTCTACCGGTTCACGAACGCGGGTTCCAACGTGACGACCATCCCCAATGTTTACGAACCCATGGGACCGGTGGGATTCGGCAAGGCCGCCCCCAGCCAGACCCATCCGGCGGTCTTCCTGGTGGGGACGGTGAACGGGACCTACGGGTTCTTCCGCAATGACGACGGGGCGGGTGTGACCTGGACCCGGATCAACGACGACACGCACCAGTACAACGGCCCGAACTGGATCGAAGGGGACGAGAGCATCTACGGCCGCTGCTACCTGGGCGCCGGGGGGCGGGGGATCCTTTACGGCGATGTGGTGGCGGTCACGCCCACCGCCACGCCCACTTCCACGCCCACCCGGACCCCGACCCGGACGCCCACTTCCACCCTGACGAACAGTCCCACCCAAACCGCCACCTCTTCCGCCACAAAAACAGCCACCTTGACCCCGACGGCTTCGACGACGCCGACTCCGTCAGCTTCACCGACCCAGACGCCCACCCGGACGGCTTCGGCCACGGCGACGAGTTCGATGACGCCTAGCGCGACAGCCTCCAGCACTCCGACCCTTTCTTTCACACCGAGCTGGACCCCTTCCCTCACCGCTTCGCCCACGGCTTCTCCAACCCATACGCCCACTCGGACCCTTACTTCCTCCCCGACGTCCAGCCCTACCTATACCCCGTCTTTCACCGCCACTCAAACCGCTTCGTTCACCACCAGTTCCACCCCGGGCAACAGCGCCACATCAACCTTCAGCTTCACTGTTTCGAGTACGACCACATCCACCATGACTTCTTCGCCCACGAATACCCCGGCTTCGACCGCCACCTCCACGCCACCCCTGACGGTTTCGGCCACTCCCACGAATACCCTGGTCAATAGCGCTACACCGACCTCCAGCCCTACCGTTTCGAGCACGGGGACCCCAACCACGACTTCTTCTCCAACGAGCACCCTGGCCAATACGGCCACTCGAACGGCTTCGACGACGCCGACTTCGTCGGCTAGCGCGACAGCGAGTTCGACGGATTCGGCTACGGCGACTTCGTCGCCTGCGCTCACCGCTACGCCTTCGGCTTCGCCCACAAAGACATTCACGGCGACAGCTTCGATGACGCCTAGCGCGACAGCGAGTTCGACAAGCTCATCGTCCCCTTCCAGCACTCCGACCCTTTCTTTCACGCCGAGCTGGACGCCGTCCCTCACGGCCAGCCTCTCGCCGACGCTCACCGCTACGCCTTCGGCTTCGCCGACGGCCACGGGAACGGCCACGCCCAGTTCCACCCCTTCGATGACACCGACGCGGACCTTCACGACGACGACTTCGGCCACGGCGACGAGTTCGATGACGCCGACGCGGACGGTAACGCCGACCAACACGGCTACCGCCACGGCGTCCCTCACCGCCTCGCCTTCGGCTTCGCCGAGCCCTACGCCCACCGGGACCCCGGCCCCCAACGGGAACCAGGGGGTGGTGCTCTATCCCAACCCGTCCACGGGTCCGACGGTGAACCTCTTGCCCCCGTCCTACCCGGGAGTTTCGGACGTGGAGGTCAGGATCTTCACGACCTCGTTCCGGAAGGTCCTGGAAAGGACGTTCTTGAACATCCCCTCCGGGGCGACGCTGTCCTTGTCCGTCGCCGATGAAAGGGGAGTGCCCTTGGCCAACGGACTTTATTACGTCGTCGTCCGAACGAAGAGCGGCTTGGCCATCGGTAAGTTGTTGGTCCTCCATTGACCGTTCGGTAGGTCCGAAAAGTCCCTCGAAGAGCCCTTTCCTTTTTTCCCCATCCGGGAATAAAACCCGCCGCGTCAGACACTTATCTATGAGAGAAAACCGGCCGCTTGCCTGCGGAAGGTTCCCTTTTGGTCCTAATCAAAATTGAAAGTGGGGGTACCCATGCAAGGGCAACCATCGAATTTGAAACGATATTGGCGGATCGTCCTTTTGATATCGTTATGGTTCTCCTTTTCGCACCTGCCGGCCCTGGCCTACAACCCCCTGATCTACCAGCAATACACCGCCGATCCGACCGCCTGCTGGTTCAACAACCGCATGTACATCTATTGTTCCCACGACATCACCGGCCAAACGGGTTATTCGATCACGAATGTCTATCTCATGTCCTCCGACGACCTGGTGAATTGGACCGATGAAGGGATACCGTTCCGCGCCAGCGACACCTCCTGGGCCGGACTGACCTACGCCCCGGACACGATCTTCCGCAACGGGTTCTATTACCTCTACTACGGCAACGGGGGCGGCAGTATCGGCGTGGCCCGCAGCACCAGCCCGACGGGCCCCTTCACCGATCCGCTCGGCCATTCGCTGGTCAGCAACAGCACGCCTGGGACCAATATCACCTATGTGTTCGATCCGGCCGCCTTCATCGACGACGACGGACAGGCCTATCTTTATTTCGGCGGCGGCGGCCCGGGGAACGCCCGCGTCATCAAGCTGAACTCCGACATGATCAGCGTCAGCGGGTCGGCGGTCTCGATCAACGCCCCCCGGTACTTCGAGGCGCCCTTCATGAACAAGATCAACGGGACTTATTATTTTTCCTACTCGACGGATTTCTCCGCTTCCCCGGCCGCCAGCATCGATTACATGACCAGCAGCAACCCCATGACGGGTTTCACCCACCGGGGAACCGCCCTTTTCAACCCGCCTAACAACTGCGGTAATAACGACCACGCTTCCATCGTGAACATCGGGAGCAACTATTACATCGCCTACCATAACCGCGCCCTGGCCCTTTTGAACGGATTGACCTGCAGCGGGAACGCGGTCTATCAGCGCAGCGTGAACCTGGACCGGATCTTCGTGAACTCGGACGGCACTTTGGCGGCCGCCACCCCCACCACCGCGGGTGTGGCCGCTTTGAAGAACCAAAACCCTTTTTCGACCCTCCGGGGCGTCATGATGGCCAAGGAGTCGGGGATCCAGACCGGGGTCTGCTCCGAGGGCGGCATGGATGTGACGGGCATCACGAGCGGGTCCTGGACCCAGGTCCGGAACCTGGATTTCGGGACGGGGGCCTCCGGCTTCACCGCCCGCGTGGCCGGGACCTCCTCGGGCGGGACCATCCAGGTGCGTTTGAACAGCACGACGGGAACGGTCGTCGGCACCCTGACGGTGCCCAATACGGGTGGGGCGCAGACCTGGCAGAACGTCTCCTGTCCCATCACGGGAGCCACGGGCCTGCACGATGTCTTCTTCACCTTCACGGGTTCGGGCTTCAATTTCCAATCCTATAGTTTCACGGCGTCCAACGGGGGACCCACGGCGACGCCCACCTTCACCCCGACCTTCACGCGCACGGCCACGCCGGTGGTGTCGTCCACCTGGCGTGTGAACGCGGGCGGGCCTTCCTACACGGACACCCTGGGCAATGTCTGGTCCGCGGACCAGAACTTCAGCGGCGGTTCGACCATCGCCAGCGGCGGGACCATCACCGGCACCTCCGACTCGACCCTCTATGACACCCAACGCTATGGCACCTTCAGCTACAGCTTCGCGGTGCCCGCGGGCAGCTACCAGGTGACCCTGAAGCTGGCCGAGACCTACTCGGGCGACTTCTCCAACGGGTCCCGGGTCTTCAATATCGCCATCAACGGGACCACGGTGGCCTCGAACCTGGATATCTTCGCCCAGGTGGGTTCCAACGCGGCCGACGACAAGGTGTTCAGCAATATCGCGCCCAGCGGCGGGATGATCACCATCCAGTTCACCGGCGGGACCAGTACGGACGCCAACGCGGTGGTGGAGGCCATTCAGGTCGTCCCCATGCCGAGCGTGACCTCGACCCCGACGCACACCAACACGCCGGTGCCGCCCACGGCCACGGCGACCGTCACCTCGACGCCGACCAGGACCAGCACGGCCACCAACACCAATAGCCCGGTGCCGCCGACGGCGACCTTCACCTTCACGTCCAGCCCGACCCCGGTGGTGCAGTCCACCTGGCGTGTGAACGCGGGCGGGCCGGATTACACCGACACCCTGGGGAACCTCTGGGTGGCGGACGAGAACTTCAGCGGCGGATCCACGATCGGTCAAGGGAACGTGACCGGGACCAACGACCCGACCCTTTACGCCACCCAGCGCTACGGCACCTTCAGCTACAGTTTCAACGTGCCCGCCGGGACCTACCAGCTGACCTTGAAACTGGCCGAGACCTATTCGGGCAACAGCTCGGCCGGGGCCCGGGTCTTCAGCGTGGCGGTGAACGGGACCACGGTGGTCTCGAACCTGGACCTCTTCGCCGAAGTGGGCTCCAACGTGGCGGATGACAAGGTGATCAACAATGTTTCGCCCAGCGGCGGGACCATCACGGTCCAGTTCGCCAGCACGGGCGGGACGGACACCAACGCGGTGGTGGAGGCCCTGCA
>DASZRK010000043.1 GCA_035549195.1 bacterium | reverse complement strand
TGATCTCGTTGCGGCGCTTCTGGAGGTTCTGCAACATGGGGACGTAGGCGGGATCGATGCGGACCCGCTTCTTGGGGACGATCTTCAAGGCCTTGGCGGCTTTGGGCGCGGCCTTCTTCGGGGTGGTCTTGGGTTTGGATGACTTTTTCTTGGCGGTCTTTTTCTTGGCGGCCATGTTCGTCCTCCGGATGGGTTCCAAATAGGCTGAGGGGGCGTTGAAAGGTGTAGAAGATTAATCCTGGCCCCTGGGGCTGTCAAGGACAAAGGCCGGGTTTCCCCTTGGAAAAGCGGGAGTCGCGGGTCTTTCCCTCCCCTGGGCGGGACCGGGACGGGGTCCTATACTAGGGGCGTTCTCATCCTGCCTTGGACAAGGAGCGCTTATGGTCGCCGGCATCGCTTTGGTCGTCGTACTGGTCCTCTTGGGCATCCTCGTGCTCGTCGCCCTCTACCTGGTCTCCGTCTACAACCAACTGGTCCGCTACAAGGTGGAGGTGGACAACTCCTGGAGCCAGATCGACGTGCAATTGAAGCGCCGCCACGACCTGATCCCCAACCTGGTGGAGACGGTGAAGGGCGTGATGGACTTCGAGAAGAACACCCTCACCCAGGTCATGCAGGCCCGCGCCGCCGCCATGGGCGCCGGGAACCTGACGGACCGGGTCAAGGCCGAGAACGACCTCACCAGCGGCCTGGGGCGCCTGATGGCGGTCTGGGAGAACTACCCCGCCCTCAAATCCAATGAGAACGCCAAGCAATTGCAGGAGGAACTGACCTCCACCGAGAACAAGATCGCCTACACCCGCGGGCACTACAACGACGTGGTGGCCAACTACAACACGATCACCCAGCAGTTCCCCTCGAACCTGGTGGCCGGGCCCTTCGGTTTCCAGCAACGGGAATTCCTCAAGGCCGCCGAGGCCGAGAAGGAAGTCCCGCAGGTCAAGTTTTAAGGCTCCATTCCGCCGCGAAGAGGCGAAGGGCGCGAAAAAAACCGGTCCCTGATGAAGGGTCGGGGCGGGTCCTTCGCGAACTCCGCGCCTTCGCGGTCCATCCGGGGTATCCATGTTCTATTCATTGCCCGCCGAGACGGTCTTCGAGGCCAAGGAACGCACCCGCCGGGCCACCTTCTATCTTTTCCTCCTCCTCGTCGCCCTCTATGTGGGTTTCGCCAACCTGATGTCCCTGTCGGTCTGGGCCATGGTCCGTTTCCGGGAGGGGATGGCGGGCCCTTCCCCGGTCTGGCCGGTCATCCTTTGGACCTCCTTGGCCGCGGCGGCCCTGGCGGCGGGCCATTTCTTCTACGTGCGCCAGCGTTCCTTGGGGGATCTGTTGGACCAGATCAAGGCGCGGCCCGCCGACCCGAAGGACCAATACCACCTGCAGTTCATCCACCTGGTGGAGGAGATGGAGGCGGCCACGGGCCTGCACGGGATCCGTCCGGTGGTGCTGGCCGACCCGGGCGCCAACGCTTTTTCGATCATGGATGGGAACGGCAACTGTGCCATCGGGGTGACCGAGGGACTCCTGGCCCGCCTCAACCGCCAGGAGCTTTCCGCCGTGCTGGCCCATGAAGGGGCCCACCTCGTCCATGAGGACTCCAGGCTGGTGACCACCGCCTGCTTCCTCTTCGCCGTCTTCGGACAGATC
>DASZRK010000042.1 GCA_035549195.1 bacterium | reverse complement strand
CAGAATGAATCCCCGGCAATTGGCTTGGGGTTTCCTGGAGAGCGGATGCGGGTCCAAAGGCCATCCTGGTTCGGGTAGGGAAGGGCAAGGGTTCAGTTGGAGCCCTTCCAGGCGGGCTAAATGCTCCAAAAGGGGATATCCCGGGACCCGATAGAAAAAATGATCTCCCGGATCGGCAAGAAGCTTAAAAAGAAAGGAATAGGCCTCGCTGGTGCTGGCGGTCAGCACAAGGTTTTCGGGGTCCACGGGGCTTTCCTTGCGTGAAAGAAAGCGAGCCAAGGCCTCTCTGGCCGTTTTGGACCCAAAGGGTTGAGGGTCATAACGCAGGGAAGTGGCCTTGACCAAGGGATCCAAAAGATCTTGAGGATAATTGAGGCCGCATTCCGTGGGGTTGGAAAGGGTCAAATCCAGGATCGGGACGCCCTCAGGTCGGCTGAGGGCCCAGTCATTGGGAGTTAAATCTTCCGGTGTTCGATGAGAAAAGGTCAATTTCACCCCCATCAAGTAAAACTTTAACTAGCTGGAAACCGTTCGATTTTAAGCCCTTTTGATTAAACCGATGCTTTAACACGCTGAATTTGATGAGAATGAACATGTAAATTAGTGTCATTCAACCGTGGATTCCGTTCTTTTCTTCAGAAAGTGAGGCATCTTGAATTTGAGCGGTGGAAATCGAAGAAAAAATGGGTCGTTTAAAAAAGCCTTGTTTTTAAGATCCTCGGAAGTCGTTTTTTCCTCGGGTTCGGATGGGTCCTTTTCGGATTAAAACGGGTCGCTTTTAGGCATAGGTAAGCCAAGTACAAAGATTGCTGTGCGCACATAATCTCTTAAATAAAAGGCATTTAAATGCAAAATTGGACCATTCAAGCATCCTCAAAAAAGCCATACCACTTCGAGGCCCTGAAAGAACCCTCGCCTTGGCAATAAACGCCTCAAGAATAAAGAGTTATAACGCCATCTCGATGGGTGGAACGGGACTTGAGCGCGAGGTGGAGGTCCAAGAACCGACTTGGAATTCAGCTCTTGGGAAGCCCACGGAATTTCTCCAGAACGGATCGAATGCCGAAGAGGCCTTCGATCCGCATCGGATGTGTCGCAAGCTTTTGCCCAAAAGCCTTTCGATGGGCGGCTTGAGCGCTTTGGGAAGCCAGTTTGACGTAATTTTCGCTGACCGTGATACTGGAATGGCCCATCAAATCCCGGATCTCATAGACGCTAGCCCCTGATTCGGCCAATTGGGTCCCAAATGAGTGTCGGAGGACATGCACGGTCAGGTCCTGGGCTTGTGGTAAACCGGCCCAGAGGGCGGCTTTTTTGACCCAACCTTCAAGATAATCAGGATGGATGGCCTTGTTCGTGTGGCGCGGACTCGTAAAAAGATAGGCACTGGGAGGCCTTTCCTGGCGTAAATAAAGTTTGATCAGATGGATCAGGGCATCGGTCATCGGAACGATTCGTTCCTTGTCACCCTTACCGATGACGGTGACCAACCCGCGGGTCAGGTCCAGGTCCTCGGTCTTGAGGTTGGCGATCTCGGAAACCCTGAGACCGCAATGGTAGCCGAAAAGGACGGTCAAGCTGGTCCTTTGGTCCTCGAGAGCGCCGGTTCTCAGGTTCTTGACCAAGAGATCCCGATCCTGGGGAGCCAAGGGCCTCGGGTTTCGCTGTGGACTCCGGATGGCCAGATTGTGGAAAACGGCCGTAGGGTCGGTGCTGATCCTCTGGATGGAGGCCAAATAGCGGTAAAAGGACCGGGTGGAGGCCAATATCCGCTTCATGGTCCTGGTCGAATAGGGTCCCCGTGGTTTGCCCATGGGTGTTATTCCAGGCTTGGTCAAAGAGGCGGCGAAACGGACCATTTGTTCCGGGGTGGCTTCCGGTGGACCGGATAATCCCGCGCCTTCGAGGAAAGCCTTTAAGACCTTTAGATCCTGCTGGTAATTGTCCCGGGTATGCTTCGACTTACAAAGGCTCAAGAAGCCATCGTAGGGCGGCAAGGAGAGCAGGTCGGCCTGGTTCGACCTGGAATGTGGGCTCGTGGAGTCGTTCATATTCGGTATAACTGTAATTATAGAAAGTTATTGGACGGGTTCAAGGCGAAAATCGAAGTTCGATCTGGCCCATGCAGGGACAGATCTTGAAGATCCGGAGGCTCCAGGAGCTCCGTCGTTTTTGGCCGAATTTGCATTTAAAGGCCGTTTTTTCAGGTGATGATCGGGAGAGATGAGCTGGAATACCAGGTTATCAACTGCCTTTTTCGGCCGAAGATCGAACGAAACTTTCGATGGAACTTTGGAAAATTCTGGGAGCTTCCAGGGGCAGCAAATGCCCCGCCTTCTCAATGGTCACCAACTGGGAGTTTGGGATGAGTTCTTTCATGCGATGGGCCTCTGCGGGCGGGATCAAGGTGTCTTCGGCGCCCGCTAGGATCAAGGTCGGGACCTGTAGGCTTGTAAGGAATTCGGTTTGATCACGGCGTTGGGCCATGGCCCTTTGGGCGCCGGCCACCGCTTCAGGACGGGTCACTCGGATCCATTGGGCCAAACGCCCGGTAATTCGGTCCCCTTGGGCCAAGGTCGTTTTACCCAAAAGGGCCGGTGTCATAGCGTCCACCATGAACTCCGTACCTTGCTGCAGGACCCGATCCGCCATCGTCAAACGGCCCGCACGTCCTTCGGGTTTGTCCGGACCCGGGCGCGTCGAGGCCAGGAGCAATTTTCCGACCATTTCCGGATAGAGTCGCAGGAATTCAAAAGCCCAGTAACCGCCCATGGAGATCCCTCCCAGAACGATCTTTTCATGGATCCCCATGTGTTTCAGGTGTTCCGCGAGGGCCTCGGCTACTCGATCCAGGGTTGGTTCTTCTGGGTACAACGGTGTCAGTCCGAATCCTGGAAAATCCGGCAATATCAGCTCAAATCCTTCGATCCCGGACCAATCATCGAATAATTCGTGCGATAAAGGGAAGGCGTGGAGAAAAACAAAAGGACGGCCGGTCCCGATGACCTTTGAACGAAGCTCCATAAAAGTCCTTAAAAATCCTGACTTGCTTCATCTTGTTTAAGGTTTACTTTAACTCTATTTGCCTGATTTTATATTGAAAATGGGGGTCAAAGGGCGGTGACCCAAGAGGACCCTGCGGATATTTTCGGCACAAAGCTCGGCCATCCGGTCACGCGTCTTCAAGGTGGCACTTCCTAGATGGGGCAAAAGGACGGCGTTGGGCCGGTCCAGCAGTCCCCTCTCGATCTTAGGTTCCTTCTCGTAGACGTCCAACCCGGCTGCGAAAAGGGGTCCTTTTTTCAGGGCGAGGATCAGGTCCTTTTCGCTGTGGAGAGCGCCACGCGATGTATTGATGAATATGGAATTGGGTCTCATTTTCCGGAATTCACTTGAAGTGAACCGGTGGAAGGTCTCGGGGGTCAAGGGTGCATGAAGGCTGAGGATGTCGGACTCTTTGAGGAGTGTTTGGAATGTAACGAACCTGGCCCCGTAGGCTTTTTCGACGCTTCCCTTTTCCTTGTTCCGTTGGTGGTAAAGGATCCGCATATTCCAACCCTTGGCCCGACGGGCGGTTGCCTTGCCGATACGGCCAAAGCCAAAGAGCCCCAAGGTCTTCCCTTCCAGGTCCAATCCCCGCAGCATCAAGGGATGCCAGCCCTTGAAGCGGCCGCGGTGGATCATTTCTTCCCCTTCGGGAAGACGCCGGGCACAGGCCAGGATCAGGGCCCAAGCGATATCGGCGGTCGCTTCGGTCAAGACATCGGGGGTGTTGGTCACCCATATTCCACGCTTTTTAGCTTCATCCAGGTCGATGTTATTGAAGCCGACCGCGTAATTGGCGACGCACCGAAGTTGGGGCGCTTGTTGAAGTACACGGGCGGTGATGGGGTCAGCCAATGTGGATAAAAGGGCATGGTAAGGACGAATGCGGGCGGCAAGTTGGTCTTCGGTCAGTTGGGATTTGTTCCAAGTGACCTGAAAACGGCTCTTCAGGCGGGTAAAAGCAACGGAAGGGATCTTGCTGGTGATGAGGACTTTCGGCCTCACGAAAGGGCCCTCAGGTACCCGGGGTCACGGTCCCCGTGGGTGTCCCGGTTTCCTTTGGATTGATCCAGTTATTGACCTTTTGCCAAAGGTTCGGGGCAGGAGTGGGCGTCACGGTCGGGGTGGCGGTCGGTGTCGGCGGGATCCGACCGTCCAAGAGGATGGCCCGGTCGTGGCCCCAGATCTCGTAACCAGGGGTGCCCTTGATATTGACCCGGTAACGGGCGTTCTGGAGCTCGATCAGGTCGGTTTGGATGGCGTATTCGGATTTGGCCATGTTGTAGAAATGGCCATAGACCACCAGTTTCATGTCCTTGGCGATCTCTTCCAGTTCGTGAAGGTCCCCTGTCTCGCGGTGCAGGAGGAGGATGGGGAAGGAGTAGTGGTAGTCGTCCTTTTCCTTGAGCGACAGCTGGACCAGGTTGTAATGCTCGGGATCGAAACCGAGCTCCTTCAGGCGTTCCTGGTAGTGGTAAGGTTGTAACCACTTGAAGGACGAGAATTGGCCTGTGATCTGGATCGGCCTGCCATTATTGATCTCGGTGTAGTGGGTCCGGAGGAAGTCCAGGTCCATGATGTCGTATTTTGAGATGAAATAATCCGGAGCGGGCTTGGCGGTCATAGACCCCACCCAAAGAAGCAAGAAGGCCAATGCGGTCAGGATGAGTTTTTTCAAGAAAGGGCTCCTAGGCCGTAAAAATCGTTACAAGAGGCCACATTATAGGGGCTCCCGGAGGCTCGACCAACAGACTTTTTCGGCTCGCAAGACGGTCTAGAACATGGGGACCAGGTTGAAATGAAAGGAAGGCGGGGCGGTTTCGTCCAACCGCCAGGCCACGTCGAACCGCAAAAGGATCAGGGCCCTTTGGTAGGCAAAGGTGTAGATCCGAAGGCCTGTTCCGGCGCTGGCCAGCAGGTGTGAATCGGGGATCTGCTGGATCTGGTCGGCGACGGCGCCCAGATCGAGGAATCCCGCCAGTTCCAGGTCCTTGATCAGGAGGAAGGACAGGGGCTGGGGTATGAAATCCATGTCCGTGGCCAATGGATAGCGCAATTCGGTGTTATAGAGAGCGAGATTGCTCCCAAAAAAGGTGGGCCCGCCGTAGCCCCGGATGGTCGTAAAGAAGGCTTGGAAGGGTGCGTCGTTCCCGATGAAGAATTGTTGAGGGTCCCTTCCCTGGGAGGTCATTCCGATCAGGCGGTTGGCCCACACCAAGTGGTTCAGGAACCCGAAATCCACGTACCATTGGGCCTCGGTCATGACGTTGGCGAAGGAAACAGTGGAATCCAAGATGGGCGGCGCGTGGAGCAGGGTCAGGTCGAGGGCGTAACCTCCACTGGGCCAGAAATTCGAGGCGGTCCGCTTGTCCTGGACGAAGGAAAGGCGATAGTAGTTCGCCACATCCCACTTGTCGGCGTCGGCAGGGGCATAATTGGAGATGCCTTCGGAGAACTGCAGGTAGACCGGACTGCCCAAGAACCGCTGGGTGCCGAAGCCGTACTCGAAACGGGTGTCCTGGGTCAGCGGATAGGTGAAATTCAGGGCGAAGCCGTTCTCGTTGTTCCGGTATTGGTTCACGATGCTCCCTGTCTGCAGGTCATAGATGTTGAAATAGTTCTGATAGTAATAAAGGTCCAGATCGACGGTCGTCCTCCACTGGGCGAATTCATAATTGGCCTCAAGTCCGGTACGGACCCCTGGAATGGTGTCCCCCAGCAGTCCCAACCGGTGGTCGCCCAGATTGTCGCTCATCTGGACCACTCCCCCGCCCACGAAGCCGAAGGAACTGTCGTAGCCCGCCAGGAAAAGCAGGATGTCGGGCGTGAAAGCGAAGCCGTCCTCCTGTGTGGTCTCGGCGAAGCTGGGGTGCGCCTCCACCACCGGAGAGGGGCCGCTCTCCCCGACGCCGTTCAAGGCCGTTACGTAGTAAAAATAGGTTTGTCCGTTCTCGACGTCATAATCGACGAAGTGTCTTTGGTGGACGTGGGTCAGGGTGGTGACGGGGCTGAAGGGTCCCTTTTCGACCGACGACCGGTAGATGCGGAACGAATCGATGTTCTCCCCTTCCCCGGCGCCTGGGGCCCATTGGACCTGCACGATGTTGGTGGCTTCGGTCACATCCAAGTGGGTCGGGGGGAGGGGTGGTTGGGTCGGGACCGTCCGGGTCGGTTCGATCTCGGGTTGGTCCCGGTCCTGGTTCAAGGTGTCGGATCCCTTTTCGACGATCACGGCCGGTTTGGGGAAGACCTTCAGTGAATCACGGAAATCATTGCAAAGATATCCGCTGGACCCGGGTGGTGCCGGGGTGTTCTCGAGGGCTTTGGCGTCGAAGGCGTAAAGACCCAGGGCCCCCTTTTGATAGAGAACGGCGTAGAAGTTCCCTGCGTCGGGAGCCGGGACCGCGTTCAGGATATCCACGAAACTATCGGTGAGTTGGGTCAGGGTTCCGGTCGCCGGTTCCAGCCGGAATAGGTTGAAGATGGCCTTGTTCAGGTTGCTGGTCAGGTAGAGGGCTCCTTGGGCCCAATGAAGCCCCGTGACCTGGCCGATGCCCTCGGCGACGACCTGGGCCGCCCCCGGACCCATTTGGGGGTCGACCGGGGACGAGAGGATCCGGCACCGCCCTTCATCCTCCTGGATGTAAAAAAGGGTCTTCCCATCCGGGGAAAGACACGGGGAATTCTCGGTGGCTTGATCGTCGGTCCAACGGGTCGCCTTCCGGCTGGACAGGTCGTACCGCAATAGGTCCACGGTCTGGTAATCGAAGCCCGCCAGCACGATGGAACCGCCGTCCGGGGTCCAGACCGGGGAAAAAAGGACCGGGAATCCATCGATCCTATGGACCGTGAGCTTGTGGGATGCGATCTCCAGGGTTTCCAGGCGATATTCCCCATTCTCCGTCGCGCAAAAGGCCAGGTTTTTCCCGTCCGGGGACCAAGCGAGCCCGTTCCCCTTGGGATCGAAGTGTGCGTGATGAAGCGTCTCTTCTTTCTTGTCGGGAAGGGTCCAGAGCACCAAGTCATCCTGCCGCAGGAAGGCCAAGGATCTCCCGTCGGGCGAAACGGCGGCCCGGGAGATCCCGTCCCCCCATTTTTCCCCATAACGCTCGGGTGCCGCCATTCCCTCGATCCGGGACCAGATCTTGGAGCGAAGGTAAAAGCGCCATTGATCGTAGAGGTCCATCAGCCCGATCCCCAGGAGGGCTTTACAGGCGGCGTCGGGCGGCTGGTTCGCGGCCATCCGCTTGAACAGTTGACCGACCTTATCGTAGCCATAGATCTGGTCGATGTAGTCCAGGATGCTTTGGGATTCTTTATAGGCGGTATAGACCTGGGGAAAATGTTCGAAGGAATCCATCAGGTTCAAGGGGATGATCTTATCGTTCAGGATGGCGTCCCGCAGGACCATCTCGCCCTGGGCGTCCAGGTGCTGGGCATTCCACTCGGCCATGCCCTCCATCATCCAAGTGGGGACAAAGACGGCCTTGAAGAGGTTCACCGAACGCCAGCCCTCCCCGTAGATCAGGTCGTATTGGAAGGCGTGGGTGAGCTCGTGGTGCAGGACCTTCTCGAATTCATGGTAGGACCCGTCCATGGGTACCGCGATGCGGTTCTTGAAGACCTCCGTGAAACCGCCGACCCCCTCCTCCAAGACCTGGGGGGTGATGTTCGTTTCCTCGAACTCGAGCGGGGTCGCGTAGATATAGAGGGGGATCCTGTTCTTTGGCACGAAATCGAAGGCTTGGCAGGTGCCCTGGAAGGCCTTTTCGGCGTCGCGGGCCGCGGTCTTTCCCAGTTCTTCGCAGGGCTCGTAATAGTGCACCAGGAAATGGGGTGTTTCGATCACTTTCCAGTGGTGGCCGGTGTGGTAACGGACCTTATTGTGCCCGAAGCCGAAGGGGAAAAGGGGTTTGGCGGTAAAAAGAAGAAGGAGGACCGCTAGGAAGGCTAGGCGGGGTCGGGAGATGGGTTTGGTTCTCATCACGGCCCTTCCCCACCGGCGGCTTAGCGGAGGTTGGCGATCCAGATCCCTAGTTGATTAGTGGGATACCACAATCCATCGCCGGCGACGAAAGCCACCTTGACCCCATCGGGTGAAACGGCCGGTGCGGAATGGGAGATCTGGGGTGGGATCAAATTAACGGTCCCTCCTTGGTTGGCGTCGAGGATCTTGATATTGGAGTAGGCCCGGAGGAAGCCCATATCCCAACTGTGCCAGCCTTGATGGAGCTCCTGGAAGATCAAGCGTTGGGAATCGGGGTGCCAGGCCAGGTGGGAGATGGCAGCGGTGGTCTCATAGAGGCTGTCCCGCTTCTTTCCATCGGACCCGACCACCCAAAGGATGGTCTTGTTCCCGTCCTGGGTCATGTAGGCATAGCGGAAGCTGTCCGGGGAGGGGACGACCTCCAGGACCTTGCCTAGGGGCTTGAACTTCTCGCCCTCCATGCGTTCCAGGTCCGATTTCAGGGGTTTCTTTTCCATGGTGCGCAGGTCCAGGACGTAGAAAAGGCCGTTCGCCCCGTCGGCATAGGCCACCTGTTCGTCATAACGGGCCCAGAAAGGGGTCCTTTGCGGGTCCGCGACGTTCACCCAGGAGGGGGTCAGGATCGGGTTCGAGGCGGACATCAAAAGGGTGGACTTGTTGGTGGCGAGGGTCAGGCTCTTGAGCAGGTACTTGCCTTCTTCCGAATGGGTCACATAGAGAAGTTGGCCGTTCCTTTCGGACCAGGGAACCCCATCGGAAAAGGGTTCGATACCGGAAGCTTGAAGCCGGGACGCTTTGCCCGTTTGGGTGTCGACCTTCCAGACGGCCCTGGTCCCGTCCTTGACCATGTCCGCCAGGATATATTTTCCGTTCATGGCGAAGAGGCTACGGAAATCATCGGAGCCGGCGGGGATGAGGATGGGTTGGGGGAGGTTATCGGGATTCATCAATTCAAGCGTCCAGTTCCCTTCCGATCTGTGCGTGAGGGCCAACTGGGTCCCTTCATGGTGGACCCCCGGCTGGAAATAGGTCAGGGAAGGGATCTCACCCGAGAGTGCCTGGGCGGCACGGTTCAAGGAGACATAGTCATAGGAATCTCGCCCGAAGGGCAAGGAATACCAGGCGACGTGGGCCAAAAGAAGGGCCGAAAGAACGAGGAAAAGGATCTTGGGCCAGAAACCGACCTGTTCCACGTTCTTGATCCGGATGAAGAGGCTGGTGAAAAGGCCGATCAGGGCCAGGAAAGCGAGCAAGAGACTGGGAAAGACCATTTGAAAACCAACCCAAAGCAGCGCGGAAAGGGCGGCAAGGGACAAGGTGACCACCGCCATCCGAAGCCCGGCGATGGAAGGAATGCGGTTGCGGGCGTGCTCGAAGACGTAGACGAGCACATAGATGAAGAAAAAGAAGACGAAAAAAGCCAGTGCCATGGGATTCTCGATCGGCGTTCCCCAATTCAGGCCGATGACCATGGCGTAGATGAAGAGAAGGTATAAAAAGACCGCTTGGGCCCAGATCAGGGGGATCTTCCAGGCGTGGGGTGAATGTCGGTCCTTCTTCTTTTCGGCGGTATAAAAATCGGCGGCCATGCCACGGGCCCTGGCCCAAAGGAATACACCGATGCCGCCGATCAGGTAAGGGTAATGAGGCAAAAGATTCAGGAGGGGGACTTGTACAGCGTGGGGCAGCCCGATGTTCCCTTTGCGGAGCAAGATGCTCAAGAGGATCAAGAAGGCTCCGAGGAACAAATGGACGGTAATGGAGACCATGCGGCCGGCGTGGTCCATGACCTTGGGGCCGGCTGTTTTGCGGGCCGGGGTCGCCGGCGGCGGGGGTGCGGGGGCGTCGGCAGGGGTATTGGCGGATGGATTGGCGGATTCAGCCACGGCGTCCTCCTGAGCGAGATGAACGGAACGTCGAACGGATCAGATCAAAAGGCCCGGTATTCCAGCAGGTAGCTTCCCTCGAACTTGGACAGCGCGGATAGGGGCGTCATGTTCTTGAGGAATTGTTCGAATTGGGAGGGCCGGTCCTGGTGGATGGTGGGTTCACCCTTGATGCCGGCCAATTGGGCGGTCAAGTCGACGGCATCCTCATAGCCCCCGATCTGGTCCACGAACCCCAACTGGGAGGCTTTCTCCCCCGTCAGGATCCTTCCATCGGCATAGGGGGTGATGTAGTTCTTGATCTCCTGGTCGGTCACGGTCTTGGGCTTACGATGGAGCAATTGGGCGACCTTTTGTTGGAACGCCTCCCGGCGGCCGTCCACCACGGCGTCCAGGAATTGCTGATAGACCTCGTTGATCGTACCTTGGATATAGGCCTTTTCCTCCGGGGACATGGGGTGGTCGAAAGATCCGGTGTCCTTGAATTTGCCGCTCTTGATGGTCTGGTAGCTCACGCCCACTTTCTTCAAAAGGCCCGAGGCTTCGGGAATATGGAAAATGACCCCGATGGAGCCGGTCAGGGTCCCGGGATTGGCCACGATCTTGTCGCAAGCGGACGCGATGTAATAGGCTCCCGAAGCCGCCAAGCTACCCATGCTGGCCACCACGATCTTTTTGTCCTTACGGGCCTTCAGGATCTCCGAATAGATCTCCTGGGACGGGGCGACCACTCCCCCGGGACTGTCCAGCCGGACCAAAAGGGCCTTCTGGGAGCTCTTGCGGAATTTCTTGATCTGGTGGACGACCTCATCGCTTTGATAGATGGGCCCATTGATCTCGATCAGGTCGATCTGGTCGCTCGAATAAAGCAGAGGGGTATGGGTGGCATGTCCGGAAAGGTGTTGGAAAGCGAAAACCAGGAAAATAATGCTGAAAAAGAAGAACCCGCCCAGGATCAGCACGACCCACAAAAGCGTATGGCTTTTGGCGGGCGCCGGAGCGGCGGAGGGCGTTTTTGGCTGAATTTTCATAGGGTGTTTATGGTAACAGACCCCTAAAACCGTTGCAATAAATAGAAAAACAGGAGTTCGAGGGCTTTCGGATCAAGGACCGATCTTTTTGATGACCAATTTCCTCAAAATCCTACTGTCCTTGAAAAGCACGGCCTGGTAAAGGCCGGCCGGCATGATACGACCCGAGGACTCGTTCCCATCCCAAGTGGCCCAGTCGTCCCGGGTCAGTTGGATGTCCTTATCGTAGACCGTCTTGACCCATGCTCCCCAGGCGTCATGGATCTCCAAACGATAGTGGCCGGGACCGTCGAGGAAGCGCATGTAAATATTCAGGGCTTCGGTGCCCAGGATCAAGGTGACCGGAAGATGGGCCGTATCGGATCTGGGCGGTCCGGGCAACAACTGACTTTGGGCCGGGGCGCTTCCGGGCGGTACGGGAGATCGTGGGGCCTGTGAAGGGATCGTTCGGGTGGCGGGGATCCTGGGATGGTCCTGGGCACAGGGGCAAGGGACCTTGGGACCGAGCCAGTCGGCAATGGCCGGAAAGAGGGTTTTGGTCGCAACCCGGGCTTTCTCGAATTCCGGCAGGTTGCCTTTGGGCGGATGTCCCGGGTCGTAATTGAACCAGCCTTCCTCGTCCCAAATGGGACCGGAAGGGTTGTATTCCTCCACGGCTCCCGGTTGCCAAAGGGTCCACATGGTGGCGTCCCAGACCATGAAAAGACGCTCTTCCCCACAAACCGGGACCTGGATCGCGCCACCCAATTGGTCCCCTTTCCATCCGTTCAGGAAAGACCTGCGGACCTGATCATCCCAGTCCCAATCCTGGGCCGTATCCCCAAAACTGGTCCCGTTCAGCATTCGCATGGGGATCCCTCCAACATAGGCCCCATAAAATTTGGACACACCCTTGAGCCCATGGACCTTGTAAAAGGCCTTGCTGTCGGTCGTACTGTTACCCAAGGGGGAAGGCGGACATTCGTCGAAGTCGGGTTTCACGGCCTGGATCTCTTTCAGGAACCGGTAAAGGCCCTCGTTCCGGTTGCCCAACTGATAGTGTTCCCCCGCCAAAAAGAGCTTCCCACAATGGTCCAGGTAGCGGATGGCCTTGGCCCGCCATTTGGCGTCGAAGTGGTCCGCGGAATAGGTCTTGGTCTTGCCGCATCCCTTTGTTTCCTCGTCCACGAATCGCATATCCCAGACCTGGTCGTAGGCACCTTCCCAACGATCGCCGGTGGGGTCGTAGGGTTCCCCTTGGACATCGATGGGGGTCACTCGATGGCCGGCCCTTTGCAGGATGCTGACGCATTGGGAAAGACCGCCTTCGGTCCCGTCGTGACTGTTGTAGTAAAAGAGGATCTGGTAAGCGGAAAGCCGCATGGGCAGGAGAAGAAGCGGGAGGAGCAGGAAAAAGTTCTTCATCAGGACCAGCTTGGGCCCGGGGAGATGCGGATCCGGGCCGCTTGGATCAGTAGAAATGCTCGCCGAGGGGGACGAATTTCGACTTTCCGTCGTCCCATTGGTAGATCACGGCGGTCTGTCGGAAGGCCCCGAAATCGTTGTCCACCATCTTGTAGCGTTCCTTGACCTTGGTCTTGAGGTCCGGAGGATAGAGAACGACCGAACTGTTGATCACTTCCAAGGTCCCGTCCTTGTTCACATCCTTGTAGGCCGTGAAGCCTTCGAGCCAGTTGTGGATCTCCAGTTCGTCCTTCACGTACTTCTGGACATCGATGAGCTCGGGATGGTCGTAAAGCTCGTCGTTCTTGGCCTTGATGGCTTCCGTATCCAGCCGGTAGATGGTCCGGTCGCAACGGGTGCCGCCGCCGTAGGTGGAAACCTCGAAGAAGGCCGGGAGGTCCTTCCCCAGGGACAGGACGCGGGCGCAGCCGGGATAGCCTTCGCCGTGAAAAAGATGGCGGTATTGAAGGCCGATCTTGATGTAGATGTCCGTCGAGCAATGAAGGCGGTCGATCTCGTCGGAATAATTGGCGGTCAGGAATTCCTCGTTGGAGGCGTGGGAAACATAAAGGGAGGTCAGGGGAACGATGGAACCGTCCTTATGGTTGACCGAGGCCGGGACGCCCATGCGGGCGGCTTGGCCCGTGGAAAGGCGCTTCATCCGGACGACGGGTTTGTGCCAGGAAGAGGCATAAAAGGCGTGTTTCTTGAACTTGATGGCCTTGAAGTAGGCTTTCGCATCGTCCGAAAGGTCGCCATTGTGCCGGTCCACCCAGACCTGGGCCATCTCCTTGCGGTCTTGGACCTCCTGGGGCGGGATCGCCCAAGCCCGGAAGGCTGTAAACGTTGAAAGGGTCGAAAGAAGCAGGACGGCGAAGAATTTCACGAACGGCCTCCCCGTGGGTGATATGGCGGCATGGATGTCGGACAGGCGCCTAGTATAGCCCAGGCCCTAGGGTTGTTCTATCCGTCAGTCCTTCCATTGGTTGCCGATATAGAGGCATCCCTTGGCCCACCCGGTCTTCAGGCCTTCCAGGATCTCGGCTTTCACGTCCGGATTGACGGGCATTCCCTGGAATTCGGTGAGCGGGTAAAAGGCCGCATCGCGCAGGACCGCATCCGGGGTCACCTTGAGTTCATAGCGGTCCGTCGAGACCATGAAATAGATGTTCAGGACCTGCCGATGATGATTGGGCGGGATGGAATCATGGACCAGGACCATGGGGCCGACCTGGATGTCCAGGCCGACTTCCTCCTGGAATTCCCTTCGGAGGCCCTCGGCGACCGATTCCCCGAAATCGACGCCTCCTCCGGGGAGGAGCCAATAACTTTTACCGTTCTTCTCGTGACGGACCAGGAGGATCCGGTCGTCCTTGACCAGGATCCCGGCCGCGCGGATACGGATATGTTGCACTTTGTTCTCCATCAGGCGGTGATCGCTTCGACCAGGTCGTCCACGACGCGGCTTGTATCCGGATAGCGGTCCAGATCGAACCAGCGGACCTCGTGCTGGTGCCGGAACCAGGTCCATTGGCGTTTGGCATATTGGCGGGTCCGCCGGAAGGTCCGCTCGACGGCTTCTTCCCGGCCCAATTCCCCCCGGAGGAAGAGCGCCGCCTCCGCGTAGCCGATGGCGCCCCAAACGGGATGGTCCTGGGACAGGCCGGTCTTCAAGAGGTCCTGGGTCTCTTCCAAGAGGCCGCCGGACCACATCCTTCGGGTCCTTTCCCTCAAAAGCGCGTCCAGTTTATCCCGGGAACGTTCCAGCCCCAAAAACAAAACCCGATCCTTTCCCAGGGGGCGGTATCCGGGCGCAACGGGTTGGACCGGGTAGGTCTTCTCCAGCGCACGGCAGATCCGTTTGAGGTCGTTCGAATGCAGGCGTTGGGCGGCCTGGGGGTCGCGTTCCTGGAGCCAGGCCCAGGCGCCTTCGTTCCCCAGCTCCTGGACCCGTTGCAGGATGGACCGCCGGACCTCCGGTGCGGGCGAGGAACCTTCGGGGGCCCCTTCCACCAGGGCGCGGATATAGAAGCCGGCCCCGCCGACGAGCAGGAAAGTCCCGTCCTTTTCTTCCAGGATCCGGGATGCCTCCCGGGCGAACTCCACGGCGTTCCAGGTCTCTTTTGGGTCGCGGACTCCCACCAAATGATGGGGCACTTTCGCTTGCCATTCCTTCGAAGGTTGGGCGGTGCCGACCTCCAAACCCTGATAGACCTGGAAGGCGTCCGCCGAAACGATCTCAGCTCCGGTCCTTATGGCCAATTGGAAGGCCACTTCGGATTTTCCCACCCCGGTAGGGCCCACGATGATGGGAAGTTTCGGGTCCTTGGTTTTTGGTTTTTGGCTGTCAGCCATGCTTCACTTCGCGTTCTTCGCGTCTTCGCGGCGAGGGATCAATGCCTGTCAAAACGGCGGTAGAGATCGGAAAGCGGGATCGAAAGGATGGTGGGACGGCCGTGGGGACAAGTGAAAGGCAGGTTGGCCTGCCGCATCCGGTCGATGAGGCCCCGCATCTGTTCCTCGTTGAGGCGGTCCCCGGCCATGACCGCGCTGCGGCAGGAGAGGAAAGTGGCGGCCCGTTCGCGGGCCTGGTCGAGCCGATTGGTGCTTTGGATGCCGGCGGCATCCTGGGCCGCCAGGTCGTCCACCAGGTCCTTCAGGAGGGTGACCAGGTTCTTCCCCGCCAGGTCCGCCGGAACGCTTCGAACCAGGAAGGTGTTGCCCCCAAAGGGCGCCACTTCCATGCCCAGTTCCATCAGGGTTTCCTGGTTGTTCTTGAGGACCTGGGCCTCCTTGGCGCTCAATTCCACCGTCACGGGGACCAGGAGCGGCTGGACCTCCAATTTCTTCTCGCGCAATCCCTGCATCAACTTCTCGTAGTTCAGGCGTTCGTGGACCGTGTGCTGGTCGGCGATGAACATCTCACTGTCCGACTGGAAAACGATGAAGGTGTTGAAGAGCTGGCTGAAGTTATAGAGGGCTGAATTCGGGTCGATACGGCGGGCCTGGAGATTCGCCTTGCCCAAGGCGGGTTCGGCCGGAGCGGGTCCGTGACCCAGGTTGGAGATCTCCTGCATCGGAAGAACGGGAGCAGGGGCTTCGGGATATTTGGAAGCGATCCTGTCATAAAGGTCCGCTGGAGCTTGGGTGACCGTGCCAGGTTCCTGGGCCATGGCGGGTTGGAAAGAGGCGGGGGTATAACCGGCTTCGCCGGATGCGGGTGCCTGAAGTGACCCGGGGGCCGACAGGAGGGCGCCCCGAAGGGACCTTACGATGGCATCGTAGATCTCGCGGTCCTTGGCGAACTTCACTTCCTTCTTGGTCGGGTGCACGTTCACGTCGACCTGATCCTCGGGGACCTTCAGGAAAAGGACCGAGACCGGAAAACGCCGGGTCGGAAGCAGGGTGTGGAAGGCCGTCATGACCGCGTGGCCCAGCGAGGGATTGGCGATCCAACGGTCGTTGACGAAGAAGACCATGTTCTCCCGGGTGGGTTTGGTCACCGTCGGGGCGCTCACGACCCCCGAAAGGGACAGGCCCGGATGGTCGAAGGAGACCGGCAGGAAGGCCCTGGCCAGGTCCTTCCCGAAGATGGCCGAGAGCCGGGCGGGCCGGTCCGAGGGCGTCACCGAGAGCGATTGTTTCCCGTCCAGGGTCAGTTTGAACCCGACCTGTGGAAAGGCCAGGGCGTAGGTCATCACCACCATGTGGATATGGTTCTCCTCGGTGGTCTGCTTCTTCATGAACTTGAGCCGCGCGGGCGTATTGAAGAAGAGGTTGGAGATCGTGACGGTGGTGCCCACGGGACGCCCGGTCTCGACGGCCTTGGGGGCCGCGCCGCCCTTGACCTTGATGGAGATGCCCGACAGTGAATCGGCGGTCCGGGTGGAGAGCTCGAAATTGGAGACGGAGGCGATGGAAGCCAGGGCCTCGCCCCGGAACCCGAAGGAATGGAGCCGGGAGAGGTCGTCCGTCGTCTGGATCTTGCTGGTGGCGTGCTTTTGGACGGCCAGGTGGGCGTCCTCCGGGGTCATCCCCTCCCCCCGGTCGGTCACCTTGATGAGCTTCAGGCCGCCCTCCTCCACCTCCACCTCGATGGAATCGGTCCTCGCGTCCAGGGCGTTCTCGACCAGTTCTTTCACGACCGAAGATGGCCTTTCGACCACTTCCCCGGCGGCGATCTGGTTGATGACCTTTTCTGGCAGGAGCTTTATCTTCGGCAAGACGCCCTCAAGGACGGGAATAAAAGGACAACTTAGTCAAAAGGGAAGGCGAAGGAAAGGGGCTTCTCAGGAGGCGCTGTTCAACCCGGTCACTTCATAGATCTGGACCTTGGAGGATTTGCCCTTGAGGGCGGTGGCGGAGAGTTTCTTGACCATTACCCGGTTCCCCAGTTCCTTGAAGGTGTCCTCGGTGATGAAGATCTGGTCGCCCTCGGTCTCCCCTTCCACCCGTGCGGCCACGTTCACCATGTCGCCGATGGCGGTGTATTCCATCCGTCGTTCACTGCCGATGTTGCCCACGATGGCCTCGCCGGTGTTGATGCCGAAGCCCACCTGGATCTGGGGTTTCTTCTCTTTTTTCCACTTCTCGTTCAAAAGGGCAAGTTTGGTGCGCATTTCGACCGCCGTCTTCACGCACTTGTAGGCGCCGTCGGCCACTTCGATGGGCGCCCCATAGATGGCCATGATGGCGTCCCCGATGAACTTATCGAGGGTCCCGTTGTTGGCGAAGATGACCTCCGACATCGCGCTGAAATACTCGTTCAGGAGGCCCACGATGGTCTCCACCGGCTCCTTCTCGGTCAGGGTGGTGAAGCCACGGATGTCGCAGAAGAGGACGCTGACCTTCTTCTTGGCCCCGCCCAGGGAGAAGCTGGAGCTGTCCTTCTGGACCATGTCCTCCACGATATTGGGCGAAAGATAGCGTTGAAGGGAGGTCCGCAGGCGTTCCTCGCGCCTCACGTCGTCGAAGAGCTTCGCGTTGGCGATGGCCACCGCCGCCTGGTTGGCGAAGGCCGAAAGGAAGTACATATCCTCTTCGTTGAAGGTATTGGTCCCTTCGGCCTTGTCCACGTAGATGACGCCCACGATGTTCTCCCTTTCCCAGATGGGCACGCAGATGACCGAGGAGAGCGGCAGGGCCTTCAGGGAATCCCGGTTGGCGAAGCGCACGTCGTGGGAGGCGTCGAGCACCAGCACCGGGACCCTCTCCCGGAGCACCGTGTCCACGATGGTCTTGCTGTAGGGGGCCTGGGCCTCGGTGGGGGTCAGGGCGTGGGTGGCGACGGGTTTGAGTTCGTTCCCGCCTTCTTTCAGGAGCAGGAAACCCCGGTTGGCCTGCATGACCTTGATGGCCATGGCCATGATGATGTTGAGCAGGGTCTTGAGTTCCAGGACCGAATTGACGATGTTCCCGACCTCGTAGAGGGTCAGGAGTTTCTTGTGGGCCAGTTCGTCGAGCTTGGGCGTCTTGCTTTCGGCCTCGTCCTTGGCCACCTCCACCGCGAAACGCAGGCGGGTGCCCCCGATGGAGACCACGTCCTGGTTGCGCAACGGGCTTTCCGTGACCCGGGTCCCATTGAGGAAAGTGCCGTTGGTGCTGCCCAGGTCCCTCAGGTTGATGCCGCCCATCCCCAGGATGACCTGGCAATGCTGGCGGGAGACCAGGGGGTCGGTGATGACGATCTCGCAGGTGTTGGAGCGGCCGAGCGTGGTGGTGGGGCGGGCGATCTTGAAGATCTGGCCCTGCTCGGGGCCGGCCAGGACCGTCAGGGTGATCTGGGGCTTCCCCCCGGATTTCGGGGGGGTGAGGACGATGCGTCCCGGGGTCGTCGGTTCGGGGGTCGTCGATGGGCTCATTCCGCTCTCGCTTCCCTTCTATTTCTTGAGCGCGTAGACCAGCACACTGCAATTGGCGATGTCGGTGACGTAAAGGCTGTTCTCCGCGTCCATGGCGACCCCGTAATACTTGGGGGCGATCTTGTAGTTGCCCTGGGGAGTCCCGAACTCGGTTAGATAATACCCCTCCGGGTCGAAAACTTGGATACGCATGTCGCGGTCCGTGACGAAAATATTCCGTTTGGAATCCACCGCGATGCCCACGGGGGCCATGAATTCGCCGCGGCTGGTGCCCCGTTTGCCGAACTTGTTCTTGAAGGCCCCCTTGGCCGTGAAGATCTGGACCCGGTAGTTCTTTTCGTCCACCACCAGGAGGTTCCCGGAGCTGTCCAGCACCAGTCCCGCGGGGCAGTTGAACTCGCCCAGCCGGGCGCCCTGGATGCCGAACTTGTTGAGGACCTTGCCCGCCGGGTTGAAGACGCGGATGCGGTGGTTCCCGGTATCGGAGACGTAGATGTTGTCCTTGTCGTCCAGGGCCAGGGCCTGGGGGTGGAAGAATCCCCCGGCGCCGATCTCGATCTTGCCCGTGGTCGGTGAAGCGGGTTCCCCGAACTTGGCCAGGAGCTGCCCCATCTTCCCGATGACCTGGACGTTGCAGGTCTTGGCGTCCAGGGCCACCAGGTTGCCGCCCTGGTCCACCGCGATGGAGACGGGGAGCAGGAAGGAGACCTCCTTGGGATCGCTCACTTCCTTCCCGAACTTGCCCACGGTGTAGAGGTGTTTGCCGTCGGGATCGAAGACCTGGACGTTACATTTCATCGAGTCGCAGACATAGACGCGCTTCTGGCCATCCACGGCCACCGCCACGGGTGAAATGAAGTTCCCCTCTTCCTTCCCGCGTGTCCCGATGGTCTTGACCAGTTTGTAGTGGTAACCCTGATAACGCAGGCTGTTGATGTCCCCCACTTCCTTGGAGACCTGCTTCTTGGTCTCTTCTTGGATGATCGTGTGGGTCAGGATATCCTGGGTCTTGGAGCCGATGCCGATGGGCGCCTCGAGGATGTTCGCGGGGAGCTTTTCCAGGTCCTGCCGCATCTCGGCGGCCGTTTGGTAACGTTTTGAGACCTCCTTCTGGAGGGCCTTCATGATGACCGCCTCGATCTCCTTGGGGACCTTGGCGTTGATCTTGTGGGGCTCGGGCACGTCGTCCTTGAGGATCTTATTGAGGACGGCCATGGGGACCTCGTCGTAAAAGGGCAGTTTGCCCGTGACCATCTCGTAGAGGATGACGCCGACCGAATAGACGTCCGAGGCCTTGGCCGGATGGCCCAGGACCTGTTCCTTGGACATGTAGTAAAGGGTGCCGCCGATGGTGGCGCCGCTCTTGCCGGTCTGGATGAGGGCGGTCCCGAAGTCGGTGATCTTGGCCTTCCGTTCGGCGGTCAGGAGGATGTTCCCCGGCTTGAGGTCGCGGTGGATGACGTTCTTTTCATGGGCGTATTGGAGGGCGTTGAGGATCTGGATGACGATGTCGACGGCTTCTTTATAAGTGAGCGGGGTTTCCTGGATGAGCTGGGCCAGGTTCTTCCCGTCCACGTATTCCATGACCATGAAGAAGATGTTCTCGGCCTTGTCGACGGTGAGGATCTGAACGATGTTGGGGTGGTCCAGCGAGGCGAGGAGCTTGGGTTCGGCGATGAGGGTGGTGAATTCCTCTTTTTGGTTATGGGGGATCTTGATGGCCACCTTTTTACCGATCCAGGTGTCCTCGGCCAGCCAGACGGTCCCGAAGGTCCCGCTGCCCTTGATCTCAAGGAGTTTGTATTTGTCGATGTTGCCTTGGAGCATGAGCCAGCTTTCCGTGGACGGTATCGGGGCCCCTGACGGCGGATATTGATTTTATCAGAGCTTTCCGGGGCCTGGAACTAGTTAACGGTCCCGTTCTGCACCGTCACCCCCTCCAACCTCAATAATTCGATCTTCCAACCCAGGCCGCTCCCGTAGCCCCCCAACCTATTGTTGGCCGCGATGACCCGGTGACAGGGGATGAGGATGGGGACCGGATTGCGGTTCAGGGCCTGGCCCGCGGCCCGGAAGCCCTTGGGGACGCCGGCCTTTTGGGCGACCCAGCCATAGGTGCGGTATTGGCCCCAGGGGATGGCGCTGGTCGCCGTGAGGACCCGTTGTTGGAAGGGCGTGAGGAAATAAAGGTCGTAGGTCCTCCAGGAAAAGGGTCGGCCGGACAGGGCTTTGCGGACCTCCGCTTGGAGCCTTTCATCCACGTTGGAGACCGGGGGCCGGTCGGCATCCGGTGCCTTGGGCAAGTAATCCCGCAGCTTCGCCATGGCCTTTGAAGGAGTGCTTTCGGGCAGGACCAGGGCCGACAGGCCCTTGGGGGTCCAGGCGGCCGCGCAAAAACCCTTCCCCGCTCGGAAGGGCCCCCACTTCATTTGCATGTCAGGCCTTCGCGCCACGGTCGCTCCCATTCCGGTTTCCCCGGATCCAAGCCAGCCCGTCCATCCGCAGGAGCTTGGCGAGGGTCAAGTAAACGATCCCGCCCGCCAGGACCGGCACGAGGAAATCGAAAAGGCGATGGCTGGGAAGATCGATGGAAACGACGGCCCGAAGCGCCGCCCAGGCGGCCGTGCCCATGACCAACGTGGCCACCAGCACTTTGGCCCCTTCCCGCAATTGGTATTCGCCGTCCAGCCGGATGGAGCGCTTAGCGGTCCCCAGGAGCAGGAGCCCGAAATTCACGAAGGCGCCCAGCACCGAAGCGAGGGCCAGTCCCCAGAAACGCCAATGATTGTCCTGCACGAAAAAAAAGGCCGCCGCGTTCAGGACGAAGTTCGAACCCATGGCGGCCAAGGAGGCCTTCAAGGGATATTGGGCGTCCCGGCGCGCGTAAAAGGCGGGTTGGAGGATCTTGGCGCCCGTGTAACCCACCAACCCCAGCGCGTAAAGGACCGTCGCTTCGGCGGAGAGTTGGGTGGCCTCATGGGTGAACTTCCCATATTCAAAGGCCAGCCGGCAGGCGGGTTCGGCCACGATCCAGATGCCGATCGTACAGGGCACCATCAGGAAGAAGGATGTGGAGAGGGCCCGATCGAGGGTCCGGGAGAACTCCCCCATCCTCCCGCCGCTGGATTGGCGGGCCAGCATCGGGAAGGTGATGGTGGCGATGGAGATGCCCAGCACCCCGTAGGGCAATTGGAACAGGCGGTTCCCGTAATAGAGGTAGGTCACGTAGCCGGTGGCGAGGAAGGAGGCGAAGAACTGGTTCACCAGCAGGTTCACCTGGAGGACGGACTGGCTCACGATGGCGGGCGCCAGGAGTTTCCACATCTCCCGCAAACCCGGATGGCGGGGGGGCCAAGCCCAGCGCAGGCGGATGCCCGACTTGAGGCCGTCGGGCACCTGGGAAAGCCATTGGAGGAGCATCCCGAGGGTCATGGAGACCGCCCAAAGCTGGACATTGCGGACCTCCTCTTGAGGGGTCGAGGCGGGCCAGAATTTCAGCAAGGCCAGTCCCATGGCGATCTGGGTCAGGTTCATGAAGACGGGCGCGAAAGCGGCCGCCGTGAAACGGTGCATGGAGTTCAGGGCCCCCATCCAGAGGGCCGCCAGGGACACGAAGGTCAGGACGGGGAAAAGGATCCGCGTCAGACGGATGGTCAGCTCGTATTTGTCCAGGTCCCCCAGGAAGCCGTGGGCGATGACCCAGACCACCTGGGGCGCGAATAGGATGCCCAGGGCGGTGATGGCCCCCGTGATGAGGCAAAGGAGGGTGAAGACCTGGGACATCAGTTCCCAGGCGTCCCTTTCCCTTCCCTTCTCCAGTCGGGCCGATAAGGAGGGAACGAAGGCGTTGGACAGGGCGCCCTCGGCGAAGAGGTCCCTGAGGAGGCTGGGGATGCGCACGGCCATGAAGTAGGAATCGGAGACCATCCCCGCCCCAAAGAGCTTGGCGTTCAGGGTGTCCCGGAGATATCCGGCGATCCGGCTGGTCCCGGTGGCCAGGGTGACCAGGCGGAAATGCCTTCCGGGGTGGTGGACGGGCCTGCGGGGACCGCGGGCGGCGGTCATGATTGACAGCCCCTGGGGGTTCGTTTACGATGACGCTTCATTTTTGGCCCCTTTTCGTCTTTGGGTGCTCAAACTGAAACCTGCAAGCTGATAACCGATTCTGGAGGCCTCATGCCGATCATCAAGTCGTCCATCAAGGATGTTCGCCGCACCAAGACCCGTACCGTCCGTAATTCGGCGGAAAAGAACAAGGTCCGCACCGCCATCAAGGTGGTCCGCGCGGCCAAGACCGCCGAGGAAGCCGCCGCCGGTCTCAAGGAAGTCATGAGCGTCCTGGACAAGGCCCAGAAGCACGGTCTGATCAAGGCCAACACCGCTTCCCGCCAGATCTCCCGCCTCTCCTCTTTCGTCCACAAGAAGTTCGGCAAGAAGTAACCGCCGGTCCTAACGGGCGGCCCTTCCCGGGGCCGTCCGCCCCTTTCCCCACTTCAAGATCCAGTTCTCCAACACCACCTTGGGCACCGTCTTGACCAAACGGCCCGTGACCACGCCCGCCTGAAGGTGGATGAGGTCCTTCAGGGCCTCCTTCAATTCATCGGGGCTGAAGAGGGCCGATTGCTCGAAGAGCGTCTTGGCCCGGAAAGGGTGCATCCCCAGCTTTTGGGCCACGTCCATCTCCCTCCAACCTTGGGAGCGTCCGATGGAGACCGCCAATAACTCCCGGACACGGTTATAGAGCAGGATGGTGGTCCCCGCGTCCACCCCGTCCTCCAGGAGCGAGAGCAGTTTCAGCGCCTTTTCCGATTGCCGGTTGGCGGCCGCGTCCACGAACTGGAAGATCCCCGATTCCACTCCCGGCACCGGAAGGTCGCGGACCTGGTCCACCGTGACCCGTTTTTCCGGATGGACGAAAAGGACCAGTTGGTCCAGGGCCTTCTGCAGGTAGGCGATGTCGTTCCCCACCTTTTGGACCAGGAGCTGGGCCGCTTCGTCCCCCATCTGGAGCTCCCGGGCCTGGGCCTGTTTACGGATCCATTCCCCCATCTTCCATTCGGGGATGTCCGAGCATTGGACGGTCCATCCCAGCCTCTCCATGGCGGCGACGGCCTTCACGGTCTTGCGCATGCCCGGGGCCAGGAAGACCAGGACCGCCGAGGGATTGGGGTTCTCGAAATAATCCTTCAATTGGGCCACGGCGCCTTCCGAGTGGCCGCCAAAGGTCTTCTGGGCGTTCTGGAGGACCACCAACTGGGACGAGGCGAAAAGGGACGAGGTCTGGGCGGCGGCGAGGACATCGGTCAGGGAGTGGTCCTGGCCGTCAAGGACCTGCAGGGATCCGTCCTTGTTCTCGCGGCGGAATTTCTCCCGGACGGCCTGATGGCCCTCGGCGATCACGCCTTCCGAATCCCCGAAGAGGAGCACCAGGGAGGGCAGGGGTCCTTTTTGAAGTCGGCTCTGGAAGTCATCGAAATACATGGGCCCTATTTTTCGATGGACTTGGGGATGGGTGTTTTGGAGATCGGCTGGGTCATGGGGAGCCCACTGCTCTGGGCGGCCGGGGCGGCGGGGACCATGGTGGCGATGGGGGTCGGGGACCGGCCGTCATCGGCCTTCACGTAGAAGAAGGTGATCCCGACCTTTTGGCCGTCCACGGTCAGGTGGATGGTGTAGAGCCCCAGGTCCCGGGGAAAACCGATCTGTCCATATTCGGGATGGAGATGGTCCATCCCCAGGGTCAGGGTCACCAGGAACCACTGGTAGGTCTCGTTCTGGATGGTCAAGAGCCGGTCGGTGAAGCCCACCTGGAACTGCTGGTCGAATTTGCAGACCTTGATCCCGGCCGGCGAATAGCACTCCACCGTGGCGGTGTGGATCCGGCTGGAGGGCTTCATGAGGAAATAGGCGTAATAACAGACCTGGTTGTTCTTGTTCAGGTAAAAGTAATTGACGCTGTTCTCCGGGTATTGGTTGACGATGCGGGTGGTGGTGATGAGGTGGCTGACGATGATGTCCTGGTTGGCCCCGGTGTTGTCCGTGGTCTCCTGGGGCGCATCCTGGACCTTGATGGTCCCGGTCTTGTCCGTGGCGCCTTTGGGCACTCCCCCGTTGATCCATTCCAGGTCGGCCATCGCGGCGGATGAAAAACAGAACAGGACCGCTGCGATCCATAATCTCGAATTCTTGATTTTTGATTTTCCATCCATGAACGTCTTGTCTCCCGATCGAGAATTAAGGACCAAGAATCAAAAATTGGTCTTTAGTAGCCTTCCAGCACGCGCCGCACGATGGTGCGGGCCATATCTTCCGCCAGTTGGGCCATGGCCTGGTCCTCGGTCTGGGTCACGGCCCCGACGTAATCGGGCGTGTAGTAGAACAGGCTGTGGATCTTTCCATTATCCTCGAAAAAGGTCTTTTTTTCCCTTTGGTCCACCGCGGCGATGTCGTAGGTCACCGATAACCGGTACTGGAGCACCGCGTTGGTCTTGGGGTCGTAATAGGAAGGGATCTTGTCCAGTTGGCGGATGACCACCTTGACCACCATGTCCGCGTGGTCCGGGTCCTCCAGGGGAATGCGTCCGTCGGTCTCGAACTGCCGGATCGTGGCTCGGGTGAAGAGGGTCTCCAAGCCGAAGTAACTGGTCCGGTTCTGGAAGAGTTCCACGCCGACGGTCTTGATGTAGGAAGGGACGATGAGGACGGCCGGGTGGCATCCGGATAAGAAAAAGATCGGGGCCACCAGGGCACCAAGGGAAAGGAAGGTCCGCTTGATTCTTTTCTCGGTCATCTTCATGCCTTCCTTCGTGACCTTCGCGGTCGGGATCAGCCGTTGTTTTTGACGATCAAGTTGGCCAGTTTGTCCTGGATCCAGATGACCTTGGCCACCTTGTCCGGTGGGGCGAATTTCTGCACTTGATCGTTGGCGAGCAGCAGTTCCCGGACGGCCTTCTCGTCCAGACCGGCGGGAACGGTCATCCGGGTGCGGACCTTGCCGTTGACCTGCACGGGGATCTCCACGTTGTCGGCCTTGAGCAGGGCGGGGTCGTGGACCGGCCATCCGGCGGAGGCCAAGGCGTTCCCGTTCCCGAGGCGTGACCAAAGCTCCTCGGCCAAGTGGGGGGTGAAGGGACCCATGAGCCGCAGCATGGCCTCCAGGGCTTCCCGCAGGATGGGAGTCTTCGACCCTTCCTGTTCCTTATAGGCATAGAGCTCGTTCAAGAGCTCCATCATGGCGCTGATGGCGGTGTTGAACTTGAAGCCCTCGGTCATGTCCTGGGTGATCTTCTGGATGGTCTGGTGGGTCTTCCGCCGGACTTCCTTGTCGGGGTCGGAGGAGGCCTGGGGCGTTCCACCGTTGGCGAAATCGGGTCGCTCGAGGATCTCCAGGGCCATCTTCCAGACGCGGTTCAGGAAACGGAAAGGTCCCTCCACCGCCCGGTCGTCCCATTCGGCGTCACGCTCCGGGGGCCCGATGAAGAGGGTGTAAAGACGGTAGGTGTCGGCCCCGTAGCGCTTGATGAGATCGTCGGGCTGGACCGAATTGCCCTTGCTCTTGGACATCTTGACCCCGCCCTTGGTGATCATGCCCTGGGTGAAGAGGCGCTTGAAGGGTTCGTCGAAGGAGATGAGGCCCAGGTCCTTGAGGACCTTGGTGATGAACCGGGAATAGAGCAGGTGCAGGATGGCGTGCTCGACCCCGCCGATATATTGGTCCACCGGGAGCCACTGGTCGGCGACCTTGGGATCGAAGGCCTGCTTTTCGTTCTTGGCCGAGACATAGCGCAGGAAATACCAGCTCGAATCCACGAAAGTGTCCATGGTGTCGGTCTCGCGCCGGGCGGTTCCCCCGCATTTGGGGCAGGTGGTGTTCACGAAATCAGGCAGTCCCTTCAAGGGCGATTCGCCGGTCGGCTTGAATTCGACGGCCCGGGGCAGTTTGACCGGCAGGTCCTTTTCAGGGACCGGCACCCAGCCGCACTTGGGGCAGTTGATCATGGGGATGGGCGCGCCCCAGTAGCGTTGGCGGGAGATGAGCCAGTCCCTCAGGCGGAAGGTCACCGCGCCCTTGCCCAGGCCCTTCCCTTCCAGCCATTCGGCCATCTTCTTCTTGGCCGAGGCCACGTCCAGGCCGTCCAGGAAGCCGGAGTTGATGAGCTTCCCGTCGTCCGTATAGGGCTCGTTCTGGGGGTCGTAGGTGTGGTTCGAGGACTTCCAGGCGTGCTTGACCTCGTCCGAGGGGTCGATGACCTGGACGATATGGATGCCGTATTTCTTCGCGAAATCGAAGTCCCGGGTGTCGTGGGCGGGAACGGCCATGATGGCCCCGGTCCCGTATTCCATGAGGACGTAATTGGCGATGAAGACCGGGATGGCCTTTCCGTTCACCGGGTTGACGGCCTGGATCCCCGTGTCCATCCCCAGCTTCTCGGCGGTCTCCCCCACCCGGTCCGTGGAGCTTTGTTTCTTCACCTTATCCACGAAGGCCTTCACTTCGGCTTCCTGGGGCTTGCCCTTCACCAGGGCGCCCACCAGGGGGTGTTCGGGGGCCAAGACCATATAGGTGGCCCCGAAAAGGGTGTCGGGACGGGTGGTGAAGACGGTGATGGTCTCGGAGGAGCCCTCCACCTGGAACCTGACCTCGGCCCCTTCGCTCTTGCCGATCCAGTTGCGTTGCATGGTCTTGACCCGGTCGGGCCAATTCTCGAGGCGGTCGATGTCCGTGAGGAGCCGGTCGGCATAGGCCGTGATCTTGAAGAACCACTGTTCCAGGTCCTTCTGCTCCACTTCCGAGTCGCAGCGCTCGCAGCGGCCGTCCACCACCTGCTCGTTGGCCAGCACCGTCATGCAGGAAGGGCACCAGTTCACATAGGCCTTTTTGCGGTAGGCCAGGCCCTTCTCGTGGAGCTTCAGGAAGATCCATTGGGTCCAACGGTAATAATCCGGGAGGCAGGAAACGACCTCCTTGTCCCAGTCGTACCCCATGCTCCAGTCGTCGAACTGGCCCTTCATGCGCTCGATGTTCTTGAGGGTCCAATCCTCGGGATGGATCCCTTTGTGGATGGCGGCGTTCTCGGCGGGAAGTCCGAAGGCGTCGAAACCCATGGGGTTCAGGACGTTGTAGCCCTGGGCCCGGAAATAACGGAAAACCGCGTCGCCGATGATGTAGTTCCGGCCGTGGCCGGCGTGCAGGAAATCCCCGGAGGGGTAAGGGAACATGACCAGCGTGTAGTATTTCTTGTCGGTCCGGGCGAGATCGCAGGAATAGGCGCCCTTTTCCTTCCAGGCCTTCTTCCAGCGGTCCTCGATCTCGGTGAAATTGTAGGCTTCCATGGTTCCCTTCCGGGGGTCTTAAGAGGGGTCGATTATAAGGTTTTTGTTTTCTGAACCCACATAAAAACCACTTTTACCGCCAGAACACAAAAGTCACCAAGAAGTCCCCATGGAAGAAGGCTTTGGGGAGTTGCTCTCGAAGATCCCTTGGTGAACTTGGTGGTTCAGCCCGTCTTACGGGTTCACCATATGCTTATGCGACAAGCCAAGGGCGCCCACGACATAGAAGCTCCAGGCCAGGAAGAGCTGGTAGACCGGAACGGGCAGGACCTTGAGCAGGGTCGGGAGGAAGGACGGTGGAAGCCCTTGGAAGAGGGAGGCCCACTGGGATTGTCCGAGGAAGAGGTCGATGCAGAGGACCAAATGGACGAAAGGGACGACGAAGAGCGCCATCCGGGAGCCGCCTAGAAGGTAACCCGCGCAAACGAAAAAGGCCAGCCCCACCAGGGTCCAGTAGGCCACCGAGAGGGATGGGTCCACCGCGTATCCAAAGGCCACGGCGTTGGGGAAAAAGGTCCATCCGGCGAGGAAGCTGAAGGCGAGCGTCAGGTCCACGATCCCGGCCAGGATGAGATAGCCGTTCAATTTCAGTTTGGCCTGGATGACCTGGATGTCGGCCACCACCTGGCTGGAGGAGGAGGTGAGGTAGCGGATGCCCAGGAAGAACTCCCCCGCGGTGGGGTTCAATTGCTCCCGGCACCAGATCCATTGGCTGAAGAAAAGGAACAGGCCCGCTTGGGCCCAATAGGGCCGCCAGCCGGGGATGGTGAAGCAGATGATCCAGCCCAGGAACCCGCAGACCAGGACGTCCACATATTTGGACAGCATCTGGCGCACCAGGGTGGGCCGGGTGTTCTTTTTCCCTCCTGGAGGGGTGTGGGCGGTGGTGTGGGCGGTCATGGGTTCAGGAGGCCTTGGGAAGGTCGATGGTCATGGCCACTTCGTCGCAATCGGTGAATTTGGCGCAATGAATGCAATCCCCCCAGATCTTTTGCGGCAGGGTCAGTTTCTCCACTTTTTGGAACCCCAATTTCCCGAAAAACTCGGTTTGGTAGGTCAGGGTGAAGACCCGGGCCAGGCCCAGTTCCTCCCCGTCCTTCAGGCATTGACGGACCAATTTTTGGCCGATCCCCTGGCCTTGGTAAGGGGCCTCCACCGCCAGGGACCGCACCTCGGCCAGGTCCTCCCCCACCACATGCAAGGCCACGACACCGACGAGGGTATCCCCTTCGGTGGCGACCAGGAAGTCCCTTATTTTTTCGACCACCTGGGCGAAGGTCCGGGGCAACATCAGGCCCTTGGACGAATTCTGGTTGATGAGGTTCAGGATGGCGCGGGCGTCGGAAGGCTTGGCCCGGCGTAAGGTGAGGGTGTCCATGGGGTCCCCATAATAAAAAAGCCGGTCCCCCAAACCAAGGGGAACCGGCTTTTCTTGGAAAAAGTTACTTGGAAGCGAGGATGATCCCGCCGCCGATCACCACACCGCCGCCGTTGAGGGGGATCCCCAACAGTCCCTGGAACTTGAACTGATCGGCCCCCGCGCGGAAACCGGCGCCCAAGACCGAGCCGCCGTTACCGTTCTGGTTGGCGCCGATCTCCACCATGCCGGTGAAGTTATTGGAGAAGGGATAGCCCAAACCCGCGTCCACGGAAACGTAGGTTGCGCTGGAAATGTGTATCCCCATGTCACCGTTCACCAGCATGCCGCTGGGCAAGGTGTAGCTGACCACGCCGCGAGGCGTCACAATGGCGCTGCCGCCGCCGCTGGTGGGGATGAGCACATCACCGCCCAAGGCCAGACCCAGGTTCTCGTTCTTGGTGTGGAACTTGTATTTGCCGCCCAGATCGAGAAGGAAAATCGAGCTGGAATATCCGGTCGCGCTCTGGAGCTCCAGGTCGCCAGCGGCGGAAAGTTCGACGTTATCGGCGATGCCAAAATGGCCGCCGAAGGGGATCCCGAAATTGTTCACGCCGGAAACGGGCGAACTATAGAGAAGGTGGGCCGACCCCTCGATGGTCCGCAAAGCGGCCACATCGGCGGTGTCACCGAACAAGAGGCCCGAACGGCCCCAGGTGTTGGTGCCCGAAAGATAATGCTTGGGAGCGCTCATCGAATGGCTCTCGGCCTTCTTGGTCTCCTTTTTCTCTTCCTTCTTCGTCTCCTTCTTTTTCTTCTTCGACGTCGCGGCGTTGGCCGGAACGGCGCAGAAGGCCAAGGTCATGACCAAGGCGAACAACCCCAAGACCAATTTCTTCATTGCTTCCTCCGTTGTGGTGGTACGGGCCCAGTCAGGGGGACCCGCTATTTGCCGCGCATTCTAGCATAGAGCTCCCGGGCGTGGGAACGGGAAGTCTCCGAAAGTGGTTCCCCGCCCAGCATGCGGGCCAGTTCGTCGATGCGCTCGTTTTCCCTGAGACGCAGGACTTGGACGCTCGTTTTGCCGTCCTGGATCGATTTTTGGACCTGTAAATGGCAGTCCCCCAGTCCCGCGATGGGGGCCAGGTGGGAGATGCAGAAGACCTGTTTGCCCTTGGAAAGGTGATCGAGGAGTTTCGCCACCGCCGGAGCGGTCCTCGCTCCCACGCCGGTGTCGATCTCGTCGAAGATGAGGGTGGGAACTTCATCGCTTTCGGCCAGCACGGTCTTCAAACCCAACATGACGCGGGACGCCTCCCCGCCGGAGGCGACCTTGGCCAGCGGGCGCTGGGGTTCGCCCGGGTTCGCGGAGAAAAGGAACTCCACCCGGTCCCAGCCTTGGGCAGAGATCTGCAGGCGTTTGCCCTTTTCCATCGCCGGACTTTGCCCGTCCTCGACCGGGACCACTTGGACCCCCATTCGGGCATGGGTCAGGCCCAGGTCCTTCAGGGTCGTCTCGACCTCTTGGGCCAGCTTGGCGCCCGCTTGGGCGCGCTTGACGCTCAAGGCCGAGGCGGCTTCCTGGTAGGCTTCGGCGGCCTTGCCGATCTCCGTTTCGAGGGTCTTCAACCGGTCCTCCCGGCCTAGGAGGCCCTTCAGTTCCTGGCGGCTGCGCTCCAGATAAGCGAGGATCTCCGGGACCGAGTTCCCGTATTTCTTCTTGAGCGTGTGGAGGGCGTCCAGTTTGTCCGAGACTTCCTGGAATTCGTCGGGGCTGAAGGAATATCCCTCCAGCTTCCGGGCCAGTTCGTAAGAGACCTGGTTCAGGGATTCCTGCACCGCCTTGGCCTCACCCAACCAGTTTTCCAGGTCCGGGTCCAGCCGGGCGGCGTCCATCAGGCGTGAGAGGGCGGCGCCGAAAAGGCCGGTGGCTCCCCCTTCCCCCTCCTCGTCCAAGAGGCGCTGGGCCTCGGACAATTGTTTGGTGATCTTTTCGGAGCCCCGCATGACCTGGTAGCGGCGCTGGAGCTCCTCCTCGTTCAGGGTCTCCACGCCCGACTCCTCGATCTCCTGGACCTGGAACTGGAGAAGGTCGGTCCGGCGGGCGATCTCCCGGGCATCGCCCCCCAGGTGGGTCCTCTCGGCCAGGAGGTCGGAGAGCCGCTCGGCGGCCAGGGCCGTCCGGTCCAGTTGCTTTTCCAAATGCCCGAAGGCGTCGATCAACCGGCGGTGGCGGCCGACGTTGAAGATGGCCTGGTGCTCGTGTTGGCCGTGGATGTCCAGGAGCCAGTCGCCCAGTTCGGAGATCAGGGAGGCGGTCGCCATCTCGCCGTTCACGAAACTGCGGGTCTTTCCGGAGGAGCGGGTGAATTCCCGCTTGATGAGGACCTCGCCGCCTTTGGCTTCGATGCCCCACTCCGAGAGTTTCTTGAGGGCCGGTGAGGAAGGCGGTACCTGGAACAGGGCTTCGACCACCGCCCGTTCCTCCCCGGCGCGCAGGGTATCGGCGGAGATGCGGTCGCCCAGCAGAAAATAGAGGGCGTCCACGATGAGGGACTTCCCCGCGCCGGTCTCGCCGGTGAGGACGTTGAAGCCGGGTTCGAACTCCAAGACGACCGTTTCGACGATCGCGAAGTTCTTGATGGAAAGCTGGCGGAGCATGGCAACACTATATTTACCGGGTTTTGGTTATTCAACGTGGTTGGGGTCCCCGTCTTAACGTCCATGTGACCTTTCCCCCATTGTCCTCGCCCGCCGCAGAGCCTATCTTGTTGCCATCCCCGAACCAGGAGGCAGTCCATGGCCCTTTTCCGGACCAGCAACCCAGCTTTGAAGGACAACACCTTTACCAGCCAAGGAATGGTCGACAGTTCAGAGGCCATGACCCTCGGTGGAACGGCGGAAAAGAGCGCAGCCCTTCTTTTCCTGGTCGTCGCCGCCGCCGCGTTCACCTGGAATTACGCCACCCACTTGGAAAGCAATCCCATCCTTTTCCCGATCCTCATCGGTTCCCTGATCCTGAGCTTCATCCTGGGCCTCGTCATCATTTTCGTGAAGACGACCGCTCCCTATCTTTCCCCCCTCTATGCCCTGGCGGAAGGATGCCTCCTGGGGGCCATTTCGGCCTTCTACGAGATGCAGTTCCACGGCATCGTCTTCCAAGCGGTGGCGCTCACCTTCGGTACCATGGCCACCCTGCTCTTCCTCTACCGGGCCCGTATCGTGCGGGCGACCGAGAATTTCAAATTAGGCGTCCTGGCCGCCACCGGGGGCATCGCCATCTATTATCTTGTGGATATGGTCATGGGATTTTTCGGGAGATCCGCGCCCCTCATCGACTCCGCTACCCCCATGGGCATCGGCTTTTCCGTCGTGGTGGTGATCGTGGCGGCTTTGAACCTGGTGCTGGATTTCGACTTCATCGAAAGGGGCGTCGAGGCCAGGGCGCCCAAATACATGGAATGGTATGCCGCCTTCGGGTTGTTGGTGACCCTGGTCTGGCTCTACCTGGAGATCCTCCGGCTCCTTTCCAAGACCCGGCGCCGCTGAGGCCACAGGGTCCCGGCTTTTTATGCGGTCCCTGGATTTTCATCCCCGTTCCATGCCGTAATAGGCCATCCCACCCTTGGAGGAAGAGATGAAAAAATTGGCGTTGGCGGTGCTTCTGGCGGTCGTCGGAACGGTCCACGCGGCCGATCAAGATACGGTCTATCAATTCAAGATGAGGAACATCGACGGAAAAATGGTCCCCCTTTCCAAGTACAAGGGGAAGGTCCTGATGATCGTGAACGTGGCCAGCAAGTGCGGGCACACGCCCCAATATGCCGGCCTGGAAAAGCTCTACGAGAAGTACAAGAAGGAGGGTTTTGTGATCCTGGGCTTTCCCTGCAACCAGTTCAGGGAGCAGGAACCGGGAACGGACAAGGAGATCAAGGCCTTCTGCACCAGCAAATACAACGTGACCTTTCCCCTCTTCGACAAGATCGAGGTCAACGGGGACAAGGCGGTCCCCCTCTATCAGTTCCTGAAGAAGGCGGAGCCGGAAGAGGGAGGTTCCACCGAGATCGGCTGGAACTTTACGAAGTTCCTCATCGACCGCAAGGGCCATCCCCTGAAGCGTTTCGTGACCAAGGTGGAGCCCGAGGAGACCGAATCGGCCATCCAGGAAGCCCTCAAGAAGTGACCCCACTTTGAAAAAGGGGATCAAGGGGGATTTGCCTTAGACCCCCCTCCCCTCTTAATGCCGGACCAATATCTTCACGATCTTCCGTCCTGTGATGCCCTGGGCGTCATAAAGCTCCACGACCGCCAGATAGATCCCACTGGCCTTTCCTGAAGTGTCCCAGGCGACCTGCCCGGTCCCGGGATCGCCGTTCAGGACGTCCACCAGTTCCCCCGCCACGTCATAGACGTGCACCTTCAAAGTGAGACCCGCGCCCGCCAAGGCCTGTAGGGTCGTGGTGGTCTTGGAGCCTGTCAGGACGTTCGGCTGGGCCACCACCTCTCCCCGATGCCCCACTTCCCCGCTCCCCACCACCGAGACGTTCTGGGTCTCGACCTTCGTCGTACCGCCGGCCGCCCATTGGGCTTCCACGATATATTGCCCGTTGGTCACGACGGCGCCCGAGTCGCTCCGGCCGTCCCAGAGCGTGGTAATGGCACCGTTGACGGTATCCAGGGTGACCCCGGTGGAACTGGGCAGTTGGGAACCTGCCGGGGCATCGGGGACGATCCGGGTGGACGATAAGGTCATTCCCTGCACGGATCCCGCCGTTCCATCCACCCATTGGTGATAGAGGTGCCGCACCAACTCTCCGGATTGGTTGAAGACATTCACCGTCAGGGTGGAGACGGAACGGTCCACGCTGACAGTCTGGCTCACGCTGTTCACCACCCCGTAGGGGTCCAAGGTGTCCACCTTGACGAAGTATTCCCCGTTGGAGACCGGGTTCCCTTGCGGGTTCAAGCCGTTCCAAGCGGCCAGCACTTGTCCGTTGTAGGACACCGAGACGGACTGGGAGAGGCTGGTGATGGGGCCCGAGGAGATCTGGGGTGAATCCAATACCACGAAGAAGTTCTGGGTCAGCAGGGTCTGTACCAGTTCCCCCGTCGAATTGTAAACGCTGATCATGACCGTATAGGGGGCGGCGACCGTGACACCGGCGCTTGCCACGGGCGAGGAGCCTTGCAGGAAAGAGGCCTGGGCTTGGTTCAAAAGGACCGTCTGTTCCACCAGCCCGCTATCCACCGTCACGCTGTAGGTGAGCAGGTAATGTCCCGGCGGGAGGGCCGGGAAGGTCCAGGTCAGGACCTTGCCATTGGCGGTCCGGGTCATGCCCGGGACGCTGGGAGAGACCGTCGCGAAACCCGCGAAGGTCACATGGTCCGGCAGGGTGTCCACCACGGTGACCCCGAGGGCCATGGATCCGGTGACATCCAGGTCCAGGGTGTAAGCGACCGTCTCCCCCATCTTGGCCGAGGTCTTGGATGGGATCTTTTGGAGTTGAAGCCCGGGGGTGGGCGTATAGGTATGGGTCGGCGTCATGGTCGCCGTCGGGGTGTGGGTGGCGGTGGGGGTCAGG
>DASZRK010000041.1 GCA_035549195.1 bacterium | reverse complement strand
GGTGTCTTGGACGGGACGGTGGTGGATGGAGGGCCGGGGGTGACGGCGGGGGTCGCCTGGGGCTCAGTGGAAGAGGAGGGCTTGTGGTGGTTGAGGACCAGGAAGACGACGATGAGGCCCACCACGAGGAGGGCGTCCAACACAAGATAGCCGCGTTTTGGGGACTTTGCCTCGGCCATCTACACCACCCCAAGCATGTAGGGTTTTTGGTCCTTGAGGACCTCACGCACCGCCTGGGCCACTTGTGAAGGCTCCAGACCGCACATTTCCCTCTGCAATTGGGGTTTACCGTGCTCGATGTACTTATCGGGGATGCCGACGCAGCGCACGGCGATATCGGACACCCCGTTCTTTTGGAGGGCTTCCAGGACCGCGCTCCCGAAACCGCCCATCAGCACGTTCTCTTCCAGGGTCAGGAGGACCTTTGATTTGCGGGCCAGGGACAAGAGGAGAGCCTCGTCCAATGGCTTTACGAAGCGCATGTTGGCCACCGCCCCTTCCAGTCCTTCTTTCTTCAACATCTCACGGACCTGCTTGGCGACACCGACCATGCGGCCGATGGCCAAGAGGGCGAAATCCTTCCCTTCCTCCAGTTGAACGCCCTTGCCGATCTCGAGTTTCTTGAGGACGGGATCCAGGGCCACCCCTTCCCCGTTGCCGCGGGGATAACGCAAGGCGATCGGGGCGCCGTGGCCGACCGCCGTGTAGAGCATGTGGCGTAGTTCGTTCTCATCGGCCGGGGCCATGACGGTCATGTTGGGTACGCAACGCAGGTAGGAGAGGTCGTAAACGCCCTGGTGGGTCTCGCCGTCCTCCCCGACCAGACCGCCCCGGTCCAACGCGAAGACCACGGGAAGTTTCTGGAGGCAGACGTCGTGGATGATCTGGTCGTAGGCCCTCTGCAGGAAGGTCGAGTAGATGGCCGCCACCGGCACCATGCCCTCGCAGGCCAGACCGGCCGCCATGCAGACGCCATGGCCCTCGGCGATGCCCACGTCGATGAAACGGTCCGGAAAGGATTCGCCAAACTTCTTGAGGCCGGTGCCCTCGGGCATGCCGGCGGTGATGGCCACGATCCGGGGGTCCTGTTGGGCCAGTTCGATCATGGTATCGCCGAAGACCTTGGTGTAGGCCGGGGGCGCGCCGGCGACGGGCGCGGAGGTGCTCTTGCCCGTTTCCTTGTCGAAGACCGTCACGCCGTGGAACTTCTCGGGATTCTCCTCGGCGAAGCTGTAGCCCTTCCCCTTCTGGGTGACCACATGCAACAGGATGGGGCCCTTCAACTGCTTCACCTTCTTGAAGATCTCCACCAGGGTCCTGAGGTCGTGGCCGTCGATGGGGCCGTAGTAGCGAAGGCCCAGTTCCTCGAAGAGGGTCCCGGGGGTCATGAATCCCTTGAGGGCCTCTTCGGCGTGGTGGGTCATGGCCAGCATCTGGTGGCCCACCTTGGGGATGCGGTCGATGAAGCGCTCCACGTGGGTCTTGGCCTCGTTGTAGGACTTCCCCGCCAGGATCTTGTTCAGGTAGGCGGTCATGGATCCCACGCTGGGGGAGATGGACATCTCGTTGTCGTTGAGGATGACCGTCATGTTCAGGTTGGGGTCGTCGCCGATATGGTTCAGGGCCTCCATGGAGAGGCCGTTGGAGATGGAGGCGTCTCCCACCACGGCCACCACCTGGAACTCCTTCTTCTGCATGTCCCGGGCCCGGGACATGCCGTAGGCGGCGGAAAGGGCCGTCCCGGCGTGCCCGACCGCGAAGGTGTCGTATTCGCTCTCGTTGCGCTTGGGGAAACCGCAGAGTCCCTTGAACTGGCGAAGGGTCGGGAAAAGCTCCCGGCGGCCGGTCAGGGCCTTGTGGCCGTAGGCCTGGTGCCCGACGTCCCAGACGATGCGGTCCTGGGGGGTGTCATAGACGTAGTGGAGGGCCAGGGTCAGTTCGACCGCGCCCAGGCTGGAGCCCAAATGGCCGCCGGTCTTGGAGACCGAGGTCAAAAGGAAGTCGCGCAGTTCCTCCGCCACCTTGGGCAGGGCTTCGGGCGCGAGGGCCCTTAACTGGGCCGGGCTTTCGATCTTGTCGAGATACTCGTACATCCGCAAGGTCTCCGTTAAAGCTTGTAGAACAGAACGGCGATGCCGATCCCCAAAAAGGCCCCGACGAAGACCTGGACAGGGGTATGCCCCAGGAGTTCCCTCAGGCGCTCGGGAGGGACGGGCTTGGAACTGTAAAGATCGTCAATGATCGCATTGAGGATCTTGGCCTGTTGCCCCGCGGCCCGGCGGACGCCCGCCGCGTCCGACATGATGATGGCCGCCAACCCGAAGGCCAACAGGAAAACGGGGGAATCCCAACCGGAAGTGAATCCGATGCTGGTGGCCATGGTGCTCACGAAGGCCGAATGTGAGCTCGGCATGCCACCGGTTCCGACGAACAATCGAAAGTCGATTTTATGGTTCCTCCAATAGTAAATCAATACTTTCAGGCCCTGCGCGACGGCCCAACCGATGGCGGTCACATAGAAAATCTTCGAGGTAAATATCTGCGTCAGGGGATCCATGCCTTCCTCAATTCGTCCGTTCGGCCATGTAGAGCGCCAACTGCCGCAAAGGTTCGGCCTTGGGCCCCAAGGTCCGGAGGGATCCCAGGGCTTCCCCGGTCAGGAGGCGGACCTTCCGCCGCGAGGCGTCCAAACCGATCGCCGCGGGGAACGTCATTTTACCGCGGGCCCGGTCGCTGCCGGCCTTCTTCCCCAATTCCCGGCTGCTCCCCGTTTCGTTGAGGATGTCGTCCACCACCTGGAAGGCCAACCCGGCGGCCCAACCGTAACGGGTGACGGCGTTTAGCTTTGGACGGGAAGCGCCCGCCAAAAGGGCCGGAAGGCGGACGCTGGAAAGGAGGAGCGCGCCGGTCTTACGGCGGTGGATGGAAAGGACCTTGGCGAGGCGCGGCACCTGGCGTTCGGCCAGGACGTCGTCCACTTGCCCCCCCACCATACCGGGCCAGCCGGCGTAATGGGCCAGTTCGTAGGCGACCGAGGCGATGTTGCGGCGGTAGGGGGCCGAATAGCCCTTGGGGTCGGTGACCCACTCGAAGGCGTAGGTGAAGAGGCCGTCCCCGGCCAGAATGGCCATGGCCTCCCCATAGACCTTGTGGTTGGTCTTGCGGCCACGGCGGTAATCGTCGTCATCGAGCGCCGGAAGGTCGTCGTGGATGAGGCTGTAGGTGTGGATCATCTCCAGGGCCACGGCGATCCGTAAAGCGTCCTTTTGCGGGAGACCCAAGGCCTCGGCGGAAGCCAGGCAGAGGATGGGCCGCAGGCGCTTGCCCCCGGCGAAAATGCTGTAACGCATGGCGTTCCAAAGGGCCGGAGGGCAGTTGGCCCGGTTTTGAAAGGCCCGCCGAAGGCCTTTCTCGACCAGCAGACGCTTCTTTTCCAGGTAGGACTTCAGGAGGAAGGCCAAGGTCAATCCTCGGAGGCTTCGTCTTTGGCCTTCGCCGAGGCGCTCTTCAGGAGCAGCTTGACCTTCTTCTCGATCTCATTGAGGCGGGCGTTGCATTCGCGGGTGAGTTTCATGCCGTCCTCGAAGAGCTTGAGGGAGTCCTCGAGCTTGAGGTCGCCTGATTCCATCTTTTCCACGATGGATTCGAGCTTTTTGAGGGAATCTTCGAAGGACGATTGGGCGGCCATGGGTACCCCTTGGAAAAGTTGGGCTATCTTAGCCGATTTGCCCGGGGCTTGGAATGACCGCGCGGTCGCCTATTTTTCGATCGCGTAGACCCGGTAGGAATGGGGCGGGATCGTGACCTTGAACTCGGTCCGGGGAGCGGTCGGATCCTGTTTGGCCCACCAGTTGTTCGGGTCCGGGGTCGGGATGGGTTGGGCCGACAGGGATCGCTCCGCCATCGTGTCCCTGACCTTCATCCCTTCCTTCGGGAGGACCAAGGTCACCTCGCTGGGCTCGGGCCGGAAGGACTCGACCACGAAATGGTCGTTGTCATAGGCGAAGAGCGACACCTGGGCGGGTGAATCGATGCGCACCGGGAAATCGGCCATCAGGTAGCTCTTGATCTTCGCGGTCAAGGCTTGGGGCAGGTTGTAAAGGTCGGAGATGTTCTCGGGGATCGTGAGGACGTAGATGATCCCCTTGGAATAATGGTTCATCAGGATGATCGGAAAGCCCTTGGCCGCCGCCACGCCCCGGATGATGCCCCAGGCGTCGTTGGTGAGGAACCGGATCTCGGGGAAAAGGACCGCGGGGTGGTCGACCTTGGGATCGTTCAAGCTGGCGCCGTTCCCCGCCCCGAACCCGTCGATGAAGTCGTGGACGAGGACCTTGCGTCCCGTCGGCTCGGCTTCCAGGATTTCCCGGATGCCCTTGTCCTGCAGGGCGCCCAGGAGACCGGAAGTGATGAAGACCTTTTTCCCTTCCCTCAGGCTCTTCTCGATCTTGCCGACGATGCCCTTGTCGAACTTGGCGCATTCGGTCAATAGGATGGTATCGGCCTTGGAGGGATACTCGGGATAAAGATCGATGGGGATGCCGATGTTCCCCAGGTAATTGTGGAGGAAATCCTCCCCGGTGGATTGATAGGGCTTGTAGCTGGCGATGCCGATGGGCCGGCCCAGGTCGCCCAAGACCCCGTCCACCTTCTCCAAGGAATAGCCGGCGGCCCTCCCCCAACCCAGGGGCTCCTGATCGACGGGATGATATCCCTTCACCATCTCGTCCCAATCAAAGCTGGTATCCAGGGACTTCCAGGCGTCCCGGTCCCCGGGTTTCAAGGGCCAGGTGTCGCTGAAGTGGGACCAATTGAAGAGGGTGATCTCGGGAGCTTTGGCGAAGAGGGTGTCCCATAACTGTTCGGCATAGCGGTCCACATAGCGGGTGCTGTAGATGTCCACCCAACCGCCCAGGTTACGGCCGGGCTTGATGTTGTTCAGGTAGCGGTAGATCTGATAGCTCTCGTACTGTTGCAGAAGTTGATCGGTGATAACGGGGTCCCGGGTCTCGGTCCCGGTGTAGATGAAGTCGAAGTCCCTGGCTTCCTGGTCCAGGTCATAGCCCAGGCCCTGGAAATGCTCGTACCAGTTCGGGTACTTGATGATCATCTGGATGCCGGGATGGACCTTCCGGGCGGGACCCAATACCAGTTCGCGGGCGGCCTTGCGCATCGTGTCCAAGCGATATTGGGTCCAGGAGCGCTTGCCCTCGGCCCGGATGTCCATGTCGGATTTGCTGGTGTAGAAAAAGAAATCGTCCAGGATGACGTGATCGAAGTGTCGGGCGGCCATCTCCACCGCTTTTTTGCATTCGGCCCGGTCCGCAGGTTTCTCGAAGTCGAAGGTGCCGAACTGGCCCCCTTTTCCCCCGCCGGCCGACAGGGTGATGCCGCCCCAAACCTCGATCCCGTGGTCCTTGAAGAATTGGATGGTGCCTTCCAAGGTGGACTCATCGGCGAAATTCTTGTCCCGGTAGACCTCCAGGTAGACCTTATCGAACTTCACCTGTTCCATGACCCGGTCGAATTCCTTCTGCAACCGTTCCCGGTCGGAGAAGGATTTGGTAGCGTTCACCACGATATAGATGGCGGTCCTGAAATTCTTGTAGTGACCCGGGGCGGGTTCGGCCGTCAAGGAGGAGGTCAGGGCGAGGGTCCCGATGAAGATGGAGGCGACGATCGACCGTGAGATGACTTTCATGCCTGGCTCCCTTGGATCTTGGATATCGAAGATGGCTCAACGAGCCCGGCTTAGTTTAGTGAAATCGAAAAATCCGGGAAGGAAGAAAGCGGCGCGCTCGGGTCCGAAAAACCGCTTTCATGCTCACTGGGGATCTGAAGGGTCCTCGATCCTCAGGACTTCGGACTCCAGGGAGCCTGTCCCAAGCTGGACGTGAAGACGGTCCCCCTGGGCGACCTGCCTGGCGTCGCGCAGGATCTTGCCCGTCGATCCTTCGCTGACGATGGCGTAACCCCGCTTCAAGGGACCGTGGGGGTGATAGGCCTGGAGTTGGGCCGCGAGACCTTTGAGTTTCTCCCGGTAGGGTTGGACCTGGGACATGGGCGTCACCCGGGCCAGGAAATCAGAGAAACGCTGGAGCTTGAGCTTTTGGTCCTGGAGGTTTTGCAGGAGCCCTTCTTCCAGGTCTTCCGCCAGGCGATCCAGGTCCTGCCTTGCCTCGGCCATGAGATGGTCCGGCCGCCGCTCCTGAAGGATGCCCGCCAGTTCCTTGAGGTCGCGGCGCTTCCCTTCCAGTTGGTCCATCCAGGCGTCCCGCAGACGATGGGCATATCCTTCGATCTCGGCGGCCACCTCGTCCCGGCCCGGGGCCAGCATGGCGGCCGCGGCGGTGGGGGTGGGGGCCCGCAGGTCGGCGACGAAATCGCAAAGGCTGAAATCCACCTCGTGGCCGATGGCGCTGATGGTGGGTACTTGGGAGGCCGCCAGGGCCCGCACCACGCCTTCGTCGTTGAAGACCGCCAGGTCTTCCTGGCTTCCCCCGCCCCGGGTGAGGACCAAAACGTCGTGCTCTTCCCTCTCCGAAATTTCCCGGATGGCGGCGATGATCTCGGCCGGGGCTTCCTTGCCTTGGACATGGACGTCGAAGATGTCGAAGCCCTCGATGCCGACCCGGGTGGCCAATATCTTCAGGAAGTCCTGGATGGCCGCGCCTTGGGACGAGGTGACGATGGCGATGCGTTTGGGGTATTTGGGGAGAGCGCGCTTGCGGGCCGGGTCAAAAAGCCCTTCTTCCCCCAGCTTTTTCTTCAATTGCTCGAAAGCCAGTTGGAGGCTTCCCACGCCCTGGGGTTCCACGCTCTGAACGATCATCTGGAATTGGCCAAAGGCCTGGTAAAGGGAGAGGGTACCGCCCGCCACCACCTTCATGCCGTTCTCCAGCTTGAAGGCCAGGCCGTAGTTCTGGCCCTTGAAAAAGGCACAGCGTAGGACGCCTTTGTCATCTTTCAGCGAGAAATACATGTGCCCGGAGGAGTGGTGTTTGAAGTCCGTCAGCTCGCCCTGGACCAGGATGTTGGAGAACTTCCCTTCCAGGAGCATGCGGGTGGCCTGGAGCACCTCGGAGACGGAGTGGATCGTACGGGATTCGCCGTTCATGAAGACACTTTCGCCGCAGAGTGAACAACCGGAAAGGCAACGGCATTTTGCCACCGATGAACACCGATGAATGGGATAAGACGAGATCGAAGCCCTATTTTATCGGCGTTCATCCCCTTCATCGGTGGCTAAAGACGCTGAAGGGTGGTCCTTTTAAGGTTTTTCTTCGCCAAGTCCGCATCGAATTTCATGATACCGGTCCGGGCCACGGTGGCGGCGAAGGCGCCGGCCGTCCGGGCGCAGTCCCAGAAGTTCTTCTTCTCCCGGTAGGCCTTGAGGTACCCGGCCAGGAAGCCGTCCCCGGCCCCGACCACCATCTTTCCGGACAACTTTTGGGAAGGCTTCACCCGGCAGGCCACGGGCCCGTTCCATAGGACGGCGCCTTCGGCCCCGTTCGTGACGGCTCCATGCAACAAACCCGCCTTGAGAAAGACCGGGATGAACTTGGCGACCTGGTCCAGGTCCCGGAAACCTTTGCCCAAACCTTCGTTGAACTCGAAAAGGTTCACTTTGAAGAACCAAACCCCCGCCTTCAAGGCTTCCCGCAGGGGCACGCCCGAGGTATCGACCGCCACCCGGACACCCTTGGCGCCGTAGGCCGCCGCCCAGGAAGCGTAGAGCTTGGGGTTCATCCCCTGGGGAAGGCGCCCGGTCAGGACCAGCAGGTCGTCCCGTCGCAAGGTCCGGTCCAAACGTTGGAATCCGGTCAGGTCCAATTCGAACCCGGGGTGGTTGAACTTCTCCCTCCTGCCGTTCCTTTCGACCACCACATTCAAACGGACCGGAGCCTGGCGGCTGAGGAAATTCACCGCAAGCCCCTCCCGTTCCAGGAGCGATCGGTAGAGGAGGTGGGTGGGATGATCCCCGCCCCCGGTGCCGGACCAGACCGTGAAAGGGACCCGGCTTTTCTTGAGGTAGCGGGCGATGTTCAGGGCTTTGCCCCCGGATTCAACGTCCGAGAAAAGGACTTCCCCGATCTTGCCATGGCGGGGGGAACGCAGGTAAAGCTCCAGGTCCAGGGCGGGATTCAAGGTCACGAGATGGATCATGGCATTTCGCTCAATTTGGCATCGGCCGCCTTCGCGATCTCCGGGTATTCCCGTTGGAGGGATGCCTTTTGGTATTCCTGCCGGGCTTCCAGCATACGGCCGTTCGACCTTAAAAGGTCGCCCAGGGTCAGGTGGGCCAGCCCGAAACTGGGGTGCCGTTCCAGGGATTGCCGGTAAAAGGCCTCGGCCGAGGCGGCGTCCCCCAGCTTTTCTTCCGTCCTGCCCAGGTAATAAAGCGCCTCGTGCCCCACCTGGTAATCGTTCTGGGCCTTGACGAACTGCAGTTGGGCGTCCTTGTAGTGGCCCTCATGGAACTGGACCAAGCCCATCCCGAAATAGGCGTCCCCTTGGCCGGGCTTGGCCTTGAGGGAAAGGTCGAAATAGCGCTGGGCGCTCCCGTAATCGTCCATTTCCACGGCCACCTTGCCCAGGTTATAGAGGGCGTCGGCGTGGTTGGGGTCCTTCTCGAGGGTCTTCTCCAGGAGGGATTGGGCCCGGGCCCATTGGCCGAGCTTCAAGAAGGCGACCCCCTGGCAGTAATAGCCGTTGGCGTCGTTCGGATCGACCTCCAGGCCTTGCTGGTAATACTTCAGGGCGTCGGTGAAATAACCCCGCTTCAATTCGAGGGTGCCGAGGTTGAAATAGGTCTCGGCCGTCCTGGGATCCTGGGACAGGCTCTTTTTCAATTTCTGCTCCGCCGCGTCCAGTCGGTCCGCATCCAGATCGATGGCGGCCCAATTCGTCAGGACCTCGGGATAGACGGGGCGCATCCTCAAGGCCTTCTGGTAATAGAGCATGGCCTGGGAGACCTGGCCCTTCTGGTAATGGGCCCGTCCCAGGTCATAGAGGAATTCGGGATGATCGGGAAATTCTTGGGCGCCTTTTTGCCAGTAAAGGATCGCCTCGTCGTAGAGGTTCAATTTGAAGGAACAGGACCCGAGGCCCAAGGCGCCCTCCCAGGAACCGCCGGGAGCCTTGACGGCCAGGCCGAAATAACGGCTGGCGACCTGGTATTTACCGGCTTCGAAAGCCAGCTTGCCGCATTCTTCCAGGTAATGGGCGTTGTCGGGCGCGAGACGGAGGGCCCGCTCCATACCGGCAAGGGCCTCCTCCTTCTTGCCGTCGGCTTCCTCGACGCGCGACAGGTCCTCCCAGGAACGCGGGTCCTGGGGCCATTGTCCGGTCTCGGTGCGGGCCAAGGTGCGGCCCACTTCCAGGTCGCCGGTGCGCAGGGCCTTCTCCGCCAATTGATGCATTCCCTCCCAGGATTCCTGGGGGGAAGGTGCGGCTCCCGTTCCCGAGGCCTGATCCCCGGAGGCGGACCGGTCATTCTTCAGGCTTTCGATCTTGGCCAATAGCTTGGGGTCCTTCTGTCCCATCTGACGGGCCTTCTCGAAGGAAGCCAAGGAGTCCTCGGGATGACCCAGGGCCTTCTGAAGGTCCCCGACCAGGAGCGGCCAACGGGAGGATTGGGGTTCCTGGACCTCGCCTTGTTGGGCCAGGGACAGGGCCGTTTCATTGTCCTTCCCTTCGTGGGCCAGGACGGCGAGGCCATAGAGAGGTTCGAGGTAATCGGGATCCAATTGACGGGCTTTTTCCCAATGAAGACGGGCGTCCTTAGGGTCCTTGTCCTTGTAATAGGCCACGCCGAAGTTGTAGTGGAAGACCGCATTGCCCTGGGCCTCGTCCCAGCCCTCGACGTTCAGGTAGTGGGCCAAAGCCTGTTTGATCCGGCCCTGGCGCAGCTCGAGGTCGCCCATGTTCCAAAGGGCGGGCTTGAGGTCCGGTTGGAAGAGCAGCGCCCTTTTCAACATTTTCTCCGCGTCCTTGTAATGACCCAGTCCCAACTGGGCCCGGCCCAGGTTGTTGAAGTAGCCCGCGTCGTTGTTGCGCATCTGGATGGCCTTGGCGAGGGCCACCGAGGCCCGCAGGTAGTTCTGGTTGAACAGGAAGGCGAGCCCCAGGAGGTTATAAGCGTCCGGGTTGGAGGGCGAGAGGCGGACCGCCCGGTTGGTCGCCTCCACCGCCTCCTCATAGTTGCCCGAAAGGAGCGAGGCGACGGCCTCGTTGTAGTAGGCGTGATAAAAGGAGGCGCCGTTGGCCACCGAGGTCTTGAAGGCCTGGAAGGCCAAAGGAAAGTCCTTCACCTGGAAATAGGCGCAGCCCAGGTTGTTCCAGACCTTGGGGTCGGACCCCACGACCTTGGAAGCTTCCTCCAGGTAGCCCACCGCTTGCGGATAGTTCCCCCGCTCGTATTGGATCAATCCCAGGTCGTAGAGGGCCTCGCCCCGGGCCGGGTCGCTGTCGCGGACCTGGCCCAGGTAACGGAGGGCCAGGTCATCCTCCCCGACCTTATGGGACGCCACGCCCAGGTTGACGGCCGCGGCCGTATAGGCGGGGTTCAAGGCGAGGGCCTTCTTGAACTGGGCGGCCGCTTCCCCGTATTCGCCGAAATAAAAATAGATGTAGCCCAGGTCGTTCAGGCAGACGGGGTCGTTGACCTTGAAATCGGGGGCCGTGGTGAAGCGCAAAAGGGCGTTGGTGAGGTTCTCCTTGAAGTAGAAGGAGTGGTCCGAATGGGCCACGAAAGGATCGGAGGTCTTGAAGCGCGGGACCATGGACTTGGAAAGGGGCGCTCCCGTGGGTCCCGACGGGACCTGGGCCGGCAGGTTCCCCGCACCCAGGAAGAGGAGCCCGGCCAGCAGGGCCGCTCGCGGAGGAAGAAGGGGGATCTTTCCCAAAGGTCAGTGGGCTCCGGGTTTGGAGGGCGACCGCAGGATCTCGTAGAGCTCCTGGAGCTTTTGGGCCGCGGTGATCTTCTGATCCTTGGGGAAATCGCCTTGGAGGACCCGTTTCCAGACCCGGATGGCGTCCGAATAGCGCCCGGCTTTCGTGTAGGCATTGGCGAGGATGTTGATCATTTGTTGGGGCGCATCGGAACGGCTCGCCTCTTCCTCGAGGAGGGGGATCAACAGGTCCATTTTGTCCAGGTGCTGGTAAAGGATGGCCGCCTGCAGCACCTTCAAACGGATGGCTTGGGGATTGGCCTTCACCCCTTTTTCCAGCAGTTCCTCGGCCTCCTCGACCCTTCCCAGGTGGAAGGCCAAGGCCGAAGCGCCGTAGGTGTACACGGAGAGGAACTGGGGATTCAGGTCCGAGGCCAGGCGGCAGTAGTCGTAGAGTTTGGAGAAGCGGTCGGCGGCATTGTCCGAATCGCCGTAATACTGGATCACGGTGATCCAAAAGACATGGCCGAAAAGCACCCGCCATCCGGTCAAGAGGGCCCCCGCCCGGATGGTGGAGGAGATCCGCCGGTCCATCTGGAGGCTGGGACTGTTCTCATAGGGGACCGGATGGACCCAATGGGTCAGCCTTTGGGAAAGGAAAGCCTGGAGGCAGAAGACAAGGACCAGGATGGGCAGGATGCGCCGAGGATCACGGACCCAGTCGGTCATTTGAATTCCCTTTTCTCCAGGTTGACCCAACCGATCAGGAAGACCACGAAACAATAGGAGAAGGTATAGAGCAGCACATCCCACCATTGGGAACTTCCCAACACCAGGGTGGGATCATAAAGCCGGTCCTTGAGGTTGAAGGCCTCCATGTTGGGCAGGATGTAATAGATGACCCGCAGCAGGGTCTTCACCCAGGGGGCTATGTTCTGGTTCAGGAGCCAGAGGATCTGGCCCACGGCGTGGCCCAGGAAGATGGTCAGGAAGGTGTAGAGGAACAGCCCCACCATGGAAGTGGCGATCATCTGGAAGGTCAGGCCCAGCGTGGTCAGGACCAGCATCTCCAGCAGGATGAAGGCCGCGGACTCGTAGAAGAGGACCGGCACCTGTCCGCCCCCCACCCCGGTCACCAGACCCACCACCACCAGTCCCATGCCCACCACCACCAGGGCGATCACCCCATAGAAACCCAGGATGCGGCCCAAGAGATATTCGCCCTTGGTCAAGGGTTTGGCCAGGTGCAGGAAGATGGCCTTTTGGTCCATCTCGGTGGTGTAGGTACTTACCAGGCTCAAGAGAAGGACCAGGGTGCCCGCGATCTCCATGCCGGTCAGCCCCAGGTCCATGAAGATCTCCAGGATGCTCCCGTAGCTCAAGAGGGAGATGAGGAAGGACAGGCCGCAGAGCAGGATCGTGCTGATGAGCCAGATGAAAAGGAGCCGGCTCCGGACCAGTTCCCGGAAGGTGAAGACGGTCACCGCGACGAGCCGGTTCATGCCTCACCCCCGCCGACGGGCTTGTTGAGGTAGGCTTGGGCCCCGATGGCCCGCAGGAAGTAGGCCTCCACGATCGAGGAAAGGGGCCGGACGCTGGTGATCTTGGTGCGGCGGGAGGTCATGAGGGACAGGGTCTCGCCCAGGACCAGTCCGGGGACCTGGACCCCGCCCTTGGCCTGGACCGCTTCTTGGAACGGAAGGCCTTTGAGCTTGGAGGCCTCCCCGGCGGGGACCTCGACCCAATAATCGACGGGCACGGAGGATTCCAGGACCTTGGAAATAAGGGCGGTTTCCTTCAGGACCCCCTCGTGAAGGATGCCCACGCGGTCGCAGACCCGTTCGACCTCGTCGAGGATGTGGGTGTTCAGGAAGAGGGTCGTTCCAGCCCTTTTGAGATCCAGGAAGATGTCCCGCATCTCCTTGTAACCCACCGGATCCAGGCCGCTCATGGGTTCGTCGCAGATCAGGAGACGGGGTTTCCCGATGAGGGCCTGTCCGATCCCGATGCGCTGGAGCATGCCCTTGGAGTAACCGGCCACCTTTTGTCCGGCGGCCTGGGTCATGCGGACCATTTCCAGGACCTCGTCCACCCGGTGTTTCAGGGACGCCCCGCCCAATCCGTGGAGGGACCCGAAGTATTCCAGCAGTTCCCGGCCGGTGTGTTGCTTGGAGAAATAGGGCAATTCGGAAAGATAGCCGATACGGTCGCGGATGGAACGCTGGGTGATGTGCCCGCCCAGCAGGGAGATCTCCCCGGTCTTGGGCCGCAGCAGGCCCAAGATGAGCTTGATGACCGTGGTCTTCCCCGCCCCATTGAGTCCCATCAACCCGAAGGCCTCGCCCTCGGGTACGTCCAAATGGAGGCTCTTCAGGGCGTGGTTGATCTTGGGGGTGAGCCAAAAACCCGTCTTATAGGTCAGGGAAAGGTCGCGGATACGGATGGCGAGGGGCCCTTCCCCGCCCGATGCTCCTGGGTTCACAAAAACCCTCCGGGATTGATGCTGGTCTATTGTAGGAAAAAACACGAGGGAAAGACCGTGAAAAATGGGAGGGTCAGGACCCGATCTCGACCGGCGCGGTGATCCTCTCCAAGAGCGCCAGGGCGGCCTGGACCGCCAAGGCGCTGGTCTTGGGGTTGGCCGGGGATGGGACGTTCTCGGTGCGAAGGACCATCCGGCCGAAGGAACCTTCGACCTGGATCTCATGTTGATTGGTCTTCACGCCCGGGTCCGCGATCACGGTCACCCGGAGCTTGTTCGGCAAGCCCGAGGCCATGGCGGTCGTGGCCGCCACGTTCACGTTGGCCGGGAAGGCCCGGATGGCGCCCCGGACGCCGCCTTGATAGAGAACCATCGGTCGGCGGGCCGTCGCGAGGGACTTTCGTTGCCGGGAGGTGAGGCCGGGCGCGCCCAGGAACCCGCGGGGTGGTTTACGGGAAGTGATCCGGATGCGGTGGATGGTCCCCAAGGCCCGGGCCGAGCGGATCCCGTCCACCCCGCTGACGGCGCCGGAGGGGATGTAGAGCTTGGTCCTTTGACGCTTGGCCAATGCCGCCAATTCCTTTCCATGGAGCAGGCAGGCCCCCGCGCTCATCAGGACCAGGGACTTCCCCTTCCCCAAGACGGCCCGGGCCACCGGCAGGGCGGCCTTGACCGACGCGGCTTCCAAGACCAGGTCGCTACGCCGGATCAATTCGGACAGGTGGGTACAGACCTTGGGTCTTGAGGAAAGGGTCCGGGCGAGGCGGACGGCTTGGGGGGCATGGGTATCCAGCAGGGCGGTGACGCGGTAGGCCGGGTTCTTTTTGTCCAGCGTGCGGGCGACCAGTGAGCCGATGGCACCGCACCCCACGATGCCGAGTCGGGTGACCGGACGGCGGGAAGCCATTACTTGGTCGGGACCGCCGCCAACATGCCATCCAGCGACTTGAGGGCCTTCAAACGGATGGGCTCGGGGATCTCGATGGGGTATTTCAGGTCCTTCAGGGCCTCATAAACATCCTCCAACTGGGTCATCTTCATGTTGGGGCAGATGAGGCTCTTGGTGGGAAGCAGGAAGGTCTTGTCCGGCATGGCGGTCCGGAGCCGGTGCAACATGCCCATCTCGGTGCCGATGATGAAGGTCTTGGCCTCCGAGGCCTGGCAGTAGCGGAGCATTTGCGAGGTCGAGAGCACGGCGTCGGCCATGCCGCAGATATCCTCGTTGCTCTCCGGGTGGACCACGACGACCGCATCGGGATGCTCTTGTTTCATGGCCAGGATGTCCTTGGCCTTCATGCGCTGGTGGGTCGGGCAGCAACCGGCCCAGAGGATCATCTTCTTGTGGGTCTGTTTTTGGACCCATCGGCCCAGATGCTGGTCGGGCACGAAAAGGATCTCGTCCTGGGGCATGGCGTTGACCACCTGCAGGGCGTTGGCCGAGGTGCAGCAGACGTCGGCCAGGGCCTTGATCTCGGCCGAGCAGTTCACATAGGCCACGACCGCGGCGTTGGGATACTTGGCCTTCTCGGCCGCCAATTGTTCGGGAGTGATCATGTCCGCCAGGGGGCAGCCGGCCTCGGCGGCGGGCAAAAGGACTGTCTTTTGGGGCGAGAGGATCTTGGCGGTCTCCGCCATGAAGTGGACGCTACAGAAGACGATGACGTCGGCGTCGGTCTTGGCCGCCAGGCGCGACAACTCCAGGGAATCGCCCACGTGGTCGGCGATGTCCTGCACCTCGGGCCGCTCGTAGCTGTGGGCAAGGATGACCGCGTTGCGCTCTTTTTTGAGCTCCTTGATGCGGTTCACCAGTTCGGTATCGTCGAGGAACATATCCAGGGACATGGTGTTCTCCTTGCTTAACCTTTGATCTTCTTGGCGCGGTTCTTGGCGTCCACCGTCACGACGCGGGGTTGATACCCGGCCGGCGGTTTGGAAATGAAGCTCTGGTAGGTCAGGACGATGATCAGGTCGCCCCTTTCGGCGTGACGGGCGGCGGCGCCATTGAGGCAGACGACCCCGGAGCCGGCCTTGCCCTCGATGGCATAGGTCTCCAGGCGGTTCCCGTTGTTGAGGTTCAGGACATGGACCTGCTCATAGGGTTCGATGTCGGCGGCCTTCATGAGCTTGGCGTCGAGCGTGATGCTCCCCTCGTAATCCAGGTCGGTCTGGGTCACGGTGGCCTTATGGATTTTGGATTTGACGAAGACCCTGGACATCGCGCCCCCCTCAAGAATGGCGGATAGTGTAACGGAAAGGTTAAAAGCGCTCCAAGTTGAAAGTCCTATTATTGTTAAGGAGTTCAGGATGGGGAATCAACGGGAAGGGCCGAAAAACACCCATCAGAGGAGGATGTTGTCGATCAGCCGCACGCCGTCCAGGTAGGCGGCCAGCGCGATCATAGTGCCGGGTTTGATCCGATCGGCCGGCTCCAGGTCGGGTAGTTTGACGGCCTCCAGGTATTGGAGCTTGACGCTCTTTTCGTCCTTGATGACCTTGCGGACCTCGGCCAGGACCTTTTTCGGGTCCGTTTCACCCAGGTCCACGATGCTCTTCCCCACCTTCAAGGCCCGGTAAAGGACGGGCGCCACGCCCCGGGCGACGGGCGAGAGCCGCAGGTTCCGGGAGCTCATGGCAAGACCGTCCCTTTCCCGGACGATGGGACAGGGTACGACCAGGACCGGGATGTCCAGGTCCGTCAGGACCCGGGTGAGGACCGCCACTTGTTGGGCGTCCTTCTGTCCCAGATAGAGCCGGTGCGGCTGGACGGCCCCCAGCAGTTTCACCACCACGGTCGCCACCCCGTTGAAGTGGCCGGGACGGACGCGCGCGCAAAGGCCCCGGACGACGCTTCCATCCACCTCCACGGTCGTATGGAATCCTTTCGGGTACATCTCGTGGTTGGTCGGGTGATAGACCAAGTCCACCTTTTCCTTCTTGAGCAGGGCCAGGTCCTGCTCGAAGACCCGGGGGTATTGTTGGTAGTCCTCATGGGGACCGAACTGGAGCGGGTTCACGTAGATGGAGACGACGGTGATGTCGCTCTCCTTGCGGCTGCGACGGACCAGTTGGAGATGGCCCTCGTGGAGCGCGCCCATGGTCGGGACGAAACCGATGGAACGGCCCTTGCGGCGCCATTGGACGGCGAGGGCCTGGACCTCGTGGGGCTTGGCAAGGACCTTCAAGGGCATCGTCAGTTCCCCGGGGTGAAGCGACCCTGGCGGACGTCCCGGGCATATTGATCCACGGCCTTCCGGACGGCCTCGTGCAGGTTCGCGTAACGGCGGGCATGTTTGGGATGGAAGTCGGGAAAAAGGCCCAGCAGGTCGTGCAGGACCTGGACCTGGCCGTCGCAATGGGGGCCGGCCCCGATGCCGATGGTGGGGACCTTGAGGGCCGAGGTGATCCGCTTGGCGGTGTCCGGAGGGACGAGTTCGAGAACGACCGAAAAGGCGCCGGCCCTTTCCAAGGCCTTGGCCTGGTCCAGCAGTCTCTTGGCCGAGGCCGCATCCTTGCCTTGGGCGTGGTAGCCGCCCAACTGGTTCACATGCTGGGGGGTGAACCCCACGTGGCCCATGACCGGGATGCCGTTCTCCACCAGGAAGGAAGTGACCTCGGGGGCCTGCGGGCACCATTCCAGTTTCACCGCCTGGGCCCCGCCCTCGACCATCAGGTCGCCGGCATTGGCCAGGGCGTCCTCCAGTCCCAGTTGATAGGACAGGAAGGGCATATCGGCCACCAGGAGGGCCTTTTGGAGGCCCCGGGCGACCGCCTTGGTGTGGTGGACCATCTCATCCATGGTGGCGGCCAGGGTGTCGGAACGCCCCATCATGGTCATGGAGAGACTGTCCCCCACCAGGACCGCGTCCACGCCCGCCTCGTCCACCGCCCGGGCCATGGAATAGTCATAAGCGGTCACGACCACGAGCTTTTCGCCCCGGTCGGCCTTCTGGCGGAATCCCAAGGTGGTCAAGCGATGATCGCTCATTTCTTCACGCTGACGGGTTGGTAATAGACCGTCCCTTTGGTCATGCGCGAAGCGTGGGCCAGGAGGTCGTCCAAATCCGCGTCCCGGTGCACGAAATCGATCTCGCTGGTATTGACCACCATGAGGGGCGTATCGGCGTAATGGAAGAAATAGTAGTTGTAGGCCTGGTTCAACTCGGCCAGGTATTCGGCGGTGATCTGGTTCTCGAACTTGCGGCCCCGCAAGGCGATGCGTTTCAACAGAACGTCGGTGCTGGCCTGCAGGTAGATGACGAAATCGGGTTTGGGCACCCGCACGCCCAACAGGGTATGGATCTGCTCGTAGAGCTTGAGCTCGTTGTCGTCCAGGGTCAGGTTGGCGAAGATGCGGTCCTTGGCGAAGATGTAGTCGCTGATGATCCCCTGCTGGAAGAGCTCGTTCTGCGAAAGTTCCTGCTGTTGCTTGAACCGGGACAACAGGAAGAACATCTGGGTCTGGAAGGCGTGCTTCTGGATGTCCTTGTAGAAATCGGCGATGAAGGGGTTCTCCACGGCCCCTTCCAGGACCAGGCGTGCGTTGAGCTTCTTGGCCAGGATCTCGGCCAGGCTGGTCTTCCCCACGCCGATGGGGCCTTCGATGGCGATGTATTTATGCTGGAGCATAGGGTTCGACCTTCGCCTTGTCCGGGACCCTTTCCAGGGCCTCTTCTAGGGTCCGACCCGAACCTGGGAGCACCAGGCCGGGGCTCAATTCCCGCAATGGGACCAGCACATGCCGCCTCATCTCAAGGCGGGGATGGGGAAGGATCAGGTCCGGCCCCTCCTCGACAAGGTCGTCATAAAGGAGGATATCCACATCCAGCGTCCGGGGCCCCTTCGGGATGTCCCGTTGCCGGCCGGCCCTGGCTTCCAGGGAGCGGGCCCATTCTAACAAAGATTCCGGGGAGAGCTCGGTCCTGATTTCGACCACCTGGTTCAGGAACCAGGGCTGGTCCACCAAGTCCACCGGTTCGGTCTCATAGATCCGCGAGAAGCGGACCATCCGGAATTTGTCGATGAAATGGTCCCGGGCCAGCGCCAAGTAACCGGAACGGTCGCCGAGGTTCGAGCCCAAGGAGAATGTCGCAATGGCCATGGACCGTCCTATTTGAGCTTCGAGAGCCTCTGCAACGCTTCCTCCAGGCGGTGTTTCTCGGCAGTGATGGTGGCGCGGAAATAGCCCTCGCCTTCCTTGCCGAACCCGTTGCCCGGGGTGACGACGATGCCCGATTCCTCCAACACCTTGCCGCACCAGTCGGCCGAGCTCATGCCATTGGGGACCTTGATCCAAAAATAAAAGGCGGCCTGGGGGACCTGGAACTGCCAACCCAGTTTCTTGAGGCCCGCGGCCATCAAGTCCCGGCGTTCCTGGTAGATCTTGCGGATGCCGTCGGTGACGGCCTCGGGCGCTTCCAGGGCGGCGATCCCCGCGTATTGGATGGGGTTGAAGACCCCCGAGTCCAGGTTGCCCTTCACCTCGGCCAGGGCCTTCAGGACGCTCTTGTTCCCCACCGCGAAGCCCACACGCCAGCCGGTCATGTTGAAGGTCTTGGAGAGCGAATGGAACTCCACGCCCATTTCCTTGGAACCGGGGACCTCCAGGAAGCTGACGGGTCTTTTTCCGTCGTAATAAAGCTCGGTGTAGGCCGCGTCATTGGCCACGATGAGGCCGTGCTTTTGGGCGAAGGCCAGGGTCTTTTCATAGAAAGCCTTGTCCATCAGGACCGAGGTCGGGTTGTTGGGGGAATTGGTCCAGATCAGCTTGGCACGCTTGAGCACATCGGCTGGGATGGCGTCCAGGTCCGGCAGGAACCCGTTCTTCTCCAATAGGGGCATGAAATAGGATTCCCCGCCCGCGAAAAGGGTCCCGGCGTGATAGACGGGATAGCCGGGCGAAGGCATGAGGACCACATCCCCGGGGTCCAGGATGCCGATGGGCAGGTGGCCGATCCCTTCCTTGGAACCGATGAGGGCCACCACTTCGTCCTTGGGGTCCAGGTCCACCTGGAAGCGGCGTTTGTACCACTTCGCCACGGCTTCCCGGAACTTGGGCAAGCCCGACCCGAGGGGGTATTGGTGGTTCACCTTGTCCTTGGCGGCCTTGTAGAGCGCCTCAATGATGAAATCGGGAGTGGCCAGGTCCGGGTCCCCGATGGCGAGCGAGATGATGTCCACGCCCTTTTCGATGGCGGCTTTTTTCTTCTTGTCCATTTCGATGAACAGGTAAGGGGGCAGTTTTTTAAGGCGTTCCGCTTGGGGGAATTCCATTCCGTTTCTCCTTAGGGTTCGATCCGACGGTTCAGCGTTTTTGCACGTTATTCTTGAGGATGCCGATCCCTTCGACTTCAACCTCCACCAGGTCCCCCGGCTGGAGGGGTCCGATCCCGGAAGGCGTTCCGGTGGTCAATACGTCCAACGGTTCCAGGGTCATGACCTTGGAAACGAACGAAAGCAACTGGGCGGTCCCCCAGATCCTCTGCGAGATCTTGGCCGACTGCTTGACCACCCCGTTCACCCGGCCAAGGATCTTCTGGTCCTTCTCGACGAAATCGGTGACCAGCCAGGGCCCCAAGGGGCAGAAGCTGTCGAAACCCTTGGCCCGGGCCCATTGGCCGTCGGTTTTTTGGAGATCGCGGGCGGTCACGTCGTTGCAACAGGTGAATCCCCAGACCGCCTTCAAGGCCTCCTCGGGGGAGGCGTCCTTGAGCCGGGCCTTGAGCACCACCGCCAATTCGGCCTCGTAATCGACCCGCTGGGACGCCGAAGGATAAAGGATGGTCCCTTCCGGGTTCAACAGCGCCGAAGAAGGCTTCAAGAAGATCACCGGTTCCTTGTGCTCCTCGTGGGCCATCTCCTTGACATGATCCTTATAGTTCAGGCCCACGGCCACGATCTTGGAGGGGACGGCGGGGGCCAGGAGGTTCTCGGGCCGGACCGGGTAGGATTTGCCGTCGAAGACCTGCTCTTCCCAGGGCTTATCGGTCTCGAAGACCCGGTAGGTGTTCCCGGAGTCCAGGATCATGGCCCAACGGGGGCGGTTGTTATGGAGCAAACGGGCGATCTTCATGGGACTCTCTTCGATGGACCGAAAGGACCGGGAAGCCCGGTTATTTGATCCCTAGGACGTTCTGCATGTCATAAAGGCCGGACTTCTTCCCGTCGAGGAAAAGGGCGGCTTGGAGGGCGCCTTGGGCGAAGGCATCCCGGCTGTGGGCGATGTGGGTCAGTTCCAGTCTTTCCCCGGGGCCCGCGAAGAGGACCCGGTGGTCCCCCACGATATCCCCGCCCCGGACGGCGTGGAACCCGATGGTGCCTTCCTGGCGTTCCCCCACCAGGCCTTCCCGGCCATGGGTGGACATGGTCTTTAGATCGACCTTGCGGCCACGGGCGGCGGCTTCCCCGAGGGAGAGGGCCGAGCCCGAGGGGGCGTCCTTCTTGAAATGGTGGTGGGCCTCGATGATCTCGATATCGTAGGCGGGCCCCAATTTGGCGGCTGCCTCCTCCACGAGGGCGAAAAGGAGGTTCATGCCGACGCTCATGTTGGTGGCCATCACGATGGGGATGGACTTGGAGGCGTCCTGGACCTTCTTTTTCTCGTCATCCTTCAACCCGGTCGTGCCGATGACCATGCCGATGCCGGAACCTGCCGTTTCCTGGAGGTAACCCAGGGTGCCTTGGGGTTGGGTGAAGTCGATGAGGACCTGCGGTCTGGGGGAAAGATCGCCGAGTTTGGCCGCCAATTTCGCCTTGGAGGCGACACCCGGGAGCACTTCGGCCAAAGCCCTTCCCAAGGAGGCATGCGTCGGACTTTCCAAAGCGCCTACGATCTCAAAACGGGGGTCCTTGGCGGCCAGTTCCAGGATGGTGTGGCCCATCCGGCCCGTGGCGCCGGAGACCGCGAGGCGAAGGCTCATCGGCGGCTTCCCGAAGCCGCGATGGTCTTCGAGTGGGACAAGAGTCCGTATCGTTCCAATTGGACCCGGA